>CAYNDW010000101.1:5091-13088 GCA_964395375.1 uncultured Cytophagia bacterium | reverse complement strand
TGCCCATTCGGAAAGCGCGATCCCTCAAGCGGGCGAAACAACTCGCGATTGAGCAGATTGTCTTGAATGAACTCCACGCCTTTTTTGCTGCGATAGGAAAATGAATTGCAGTGATAATCGTTCGTGAAATTACGCTTGCCGTTGGTCCAGCCAAATTTGCGCAGCGCTTCATATTGCACCAGATACTCGCGCATTTCCCACGTGAGCACGCCGGAGCCGGAGTCCAACACGCGATCGAAGAAATAGGTGTATTGAAAGTCGCGCGCGTTCAGCTCGCGTTCGTCGAGGTGATCTTGCAAGCACGGCGGCAACGAATCGAAATGGCAGCGGGTGCTATTCTCGCGCAGATAATAGGTCACTTGCACGTTCTCCAAAGTCAACGGGCGCGCATCAAGTGATTTCAAAAAAGCGAGCGAGTGAATTTCAAAGGGAAGGCGGGAGCGCATGGCAAGGGGAACTTGGTTCGGGGGTTTTAATTCCGGCGGCGTTTCGGCGATACGTTCAGGCGGGCCGTGGGAAAGACTCACGCTGTCGGCGGGAATGGCAGGCGAAGAGCGGGGCGCATCATGGTCGCGATCCAGCACGCCTTTGCCGCCAAACACGAGCCAGATGATGACGCCCCCGCCTAAAATTTTGAGCAGGTTTTCCATTTCAACCCCGGAAAAATTTACCAACGCATGCGCGACTCCGGCGTGGGATTTTTCGCCCTCCTCCTGAAAACGAGTCGTGGTTCGTGCTTCATTCTATACGGATGCAGCGAGATTGTCAAGGGGAAATTATCCGGGTAATGGATTACGGCGCTTTACGCCGCGCTTGGTTGATTTTTTCTTCAGCAATGCGAGAGAGAAATTCCATATCGAGCGTGCTCTTGCTACGGCAACGGGATTCCGACGAGATAAAGCAGATCGCGGCGATGTAACGTGAAGCCTAACTTCTCCGCCACGCGCACGCTCGCGCTATTATCCGGCGAAGTGCTCCAACTTGGGTGATGGCCACGGGCTTCAATATCTTCGCACAACGCCGCGGCGCAGGCCGTGCTCAAGCCTCGGCCACGAAACTGCGGCTCAGTGACGACGCCAATGTCTTCATACTTCTCACCGAGATAAAACGTGCATGCGACGGAGGCGAGTTGGTCATGCACGAATGCTCCCCACGCAAAGCCGCTCGCTGCAAGCCCGAGCGGGCCGCCCCAAGTTTTGCTGATCCAAAAATTCGCGGGACTGAACGCCCAAAGGTGGTAAGCATCATCGCGCGTGAGACGACGAACGAAACATGCCTCCGCGGCGGAAATTTTTACAGGCATTCGCCTTTCAAAAATGACGCGCTCCCACGGTCGGGCTTGCGGAAAAGCCAATTTGAGCAAAGGCAAAAAAGCTTCGGGTATTTCTACATAGCCTTGCACGCGAGCTTGCAGCTCAATGGCATTGAACGCCATCGCGTCGCCGACGAACGAAAAGTTATCCGCGGCGATAAACATGGCCGCGCGCGGAGCCGGCCAACGATCAACGCAGCAAGCGCCGTGTCCGGTATTCAACACGTGCGCGCCAATCAATGGCCCCGGCCGTTCGGGTAGCAGGCGATTTTTTATGGTCACGGCTTGTTCGGGCGATAAAACGATCATAGCTCAAGCCGCTGCATAAGCTCGGCATATCTTGCGGTGATATGCTCAGCGAGAAGAAGTTTCGCCGTAATTCGGACGGCATCAACACACACCGCATCGTTCCGTTCTTGCATCGACGCAGCTTCCAAATACAACTCTAAGGCGCGTTGATAACACGCTTGCGCCTTTACGTCCTCCCCTTTGCGGCGATGCAGCTCGCCTTCTTCACGAAAGAGCGCGGCTGCGGTTTTCACTTTTTCATGATGACCGAGCAATTGCGCGAGCGTGGCGGAATCAAAAGCCGCCAGCAACTCGGGACTCATACCAAGCAGTTCATTGAAAGCGTTGCTAGTTTCCTCGAGCGCTTGATCGTACTTCTCCAGTTCTTTGAGTTTGAAAATGCGCAAGAGCGCGGCGCCAAGCTGCTGGATCATGCGCATGAGGTAATCGCGTTCGACCATGCTTCAGAATCCCGCCGGATTTTTGGTTAGGCCTCGGCGTTGCCATGCGAGCACGAGCGAACCAATGCCGCCTCCGACCAATGTTCCAGCAACAATCCAAAAGAAGAATGCGCCGAGAGGAATGAGCACGTAGCCGCTGAGCGGAGCGATCTCATCGCCCACCACGCCGCCCTGTTCCGCGCTGAAGCGCAGCGCGCTCCAATTGAATTTGTAGGCAAGCCAATAAACCGGGAGCAACATGAGCCGCACGAGCGCGACATAAAGCGCCAGCTTCGCGAACAAAGTCTTATAGGGCCGCGCGTCGCTCGTTGCCGCAATTTTGCGCGCGAAATAAATGGGCACGAGAAAAAATAGCCACGTCACGCCGAAGATTTTGTTGATCGTCTCGGGTGCGCCCATGTGCTCCGCAACCATACGCAGGACGACGAGCAACGCTGCGAGGAACAACGGCCACTTCATCAGGCCTTTCATTTCCACCTCCGTAAAGATTGAATGGTTGGAGCAATGGATGATTGGAGTGGTCGAATCTTGGATTGCTGCTCAACCACTTTAGCGCTCCAGCAACCCGGCGCTCCAATGCTCCAACCCTTGCATTCTATTGTTAGAATTTAGAAGCTCCCGCCCCAATGTCAAAGGCTATTTTTAAAAATCCCTTTGCAAAAGCACTGTTGCCGTGTTATTTTGCCGCCTTCAAAATTCGAGGAATTCATGGCGGTCAAGGTTTTCAATTATCTGTCCTATTATGTCGGTTGGCTCGCGTGCGTTTACGGCGCGGCCTATGGCATGAGCGCGATGGGCGTCGCGGTCGTGGCGTTGCTGGTGCTTATTCATTTTGTGCTCACGCATACATTGCGCGAAGAAATTATGATGATCGCCGTGATCGGCGTTTTGGGCACGCTCGTCGATTCCTTTCAGGCCGCAACAGGTTTGCTCATCTATCAAGGCGGATATGCGAAAGCGCCGTGGCTCGGCCCGATATGGATCACCGCGATTTGGGTGTTGTTCGCGAGCACCATCAATTGGTCGTTCGGCTGGCTCAAAGGCCGCACGTGGCTCGCGGTCGTGCTCGGCGCAATGGGCGGCCCGTTGAGTTATGCCGCGGGCGAGCGCATCGGCGCCGTGCGCTTTCAATATGACTATGTCTTGACCATGCTCGCGCTCGCGGCGATTTGGAGCTTGGTGCTGCCCGCATTTTTCACCCTCGCGCATCGTATGACTCGCCTCACTGCTGCATGATAACGAAGCCAACTACAACCGAAAGCCTCATGAGTTCCACCCCTTCCGCGACGCTGTGCCCGAATTGTGAAGCGAGTTTGGTGGGAGAGTACTGCCACCAGTGCGGACAGCAAGTGATCGCCCCGCACCATTATGCGCTCGGGCATTTCCTCAAACATGCGCTGCACGATCTCACGCATTTTGACTCCAAAATTTTCCGCAGCCTTTTTCCACTCGTGTTCAAACCGGGATTTCTCACCGCGCAATATCTTGCCGGCAGGCAGAAAAGTTACATCAAGCCGATCACGATGTTCGTGCTCGTGAATTTGGTTTTCTTTTTAGTAGTGCATCGCATGGGGATGTTGAATTGGACGATGACGGGCGTGACGCGCGGGCCGCACGGAGTTTTCGCGAAAAGGCTCGTGGCGGAAAAAATCGCGGCGCAGCAAGTTTCACCAGAGGCGTTTGAGACGCGTTTCAATCAAGTGCTGCGGTACAATCAAAAGAGCATGTTCTTCTTCCTCATTCCCCTGTTCGCGGTTGCGCTCAAAGGTTTTTATCTCCGGCAAAGGCGCTACTATGTCGAACACCTCATCTTCTCCATCCATTTTCATTCCTACTATTTGATCTTTGTCGTGATCGGCATGCCGTTGCTCATGCTCGTGCTCGGAGTGTTCGATCTCGCCTTTGGAACCATCCTTGCGCGCACGTTTGGCAATGATCCTTACATCCTCGTGCCGCTGCTGCTTGGCATGATGGTGTATCTCTTCTTGGGGTTGCGCAGAGTGCAGCGCCAATCTTTCCTCGTGACCAGCGTGAAGACTTTGCTGCTGACCATCGGCGAGTTCGCGCTGATCGCCCTCGTGATCCAGCCGATTTTATTTTTCATGACGTATTTTGCGGTGTGAAGATCGTTTCTAAAGCTTAAGTGTAAACCTTTTTTTCCGCTGCAAAGGATTACGAGGGCAGCCTAGAGATAAAGAATTCAAACTCGCGCTCGAAACGTTCCCAAACGTCTGGAAGGTTTTGCGCTAAAGGCTGCAAGGGCGCTTCGCTCAAGAGAATACCATAGCCATGCACGAAAAAATGCCGAAACGTGCGATATTCATCAAGGCGGTCTGACAACTCTTGCGAGGTGATGCCGGTTGCAACCGCTTGGCTCAAAGTATCTTTATGGAAAGTTGGAGAATCGGGAAGGGAAATTTTTAGATGTTTGAAACCACGCTTGAGCAGGTTTTCCATGCCGTTGTAGGAATTATGCAAACATGTTGCAATCGCAGCCAACTCGACGAAGCCTCTTCGTTTACGGCGCAATGTTTTGTCTAAAGCTTTCAAGGTGGCCGCGATCTTCTCTTTCTCTGCTGCCATACTTTGTGCAAGATTAGCCATAAATTTTTACGCCGTCTTTTTCCACCAAAGTGTTAAACAATGACTGGTGGGACAGGTCGACAAGATCAACTTCTTTTGAGAGTTGTCGCGAAAGCTCGCCGTAGAATTTAAAAAACAGCTCCGGTTTGATGCCTTTCACACCCAAATCTATGTCGCGGGCTTGCGCGCCTTCGGTCAACGTTGAGCCAAAGAGGATTATGGCGGCAACATTATACTTTTGGGCGCAGCGGATAACGGCGTTTTTATCGGATTCACTGAGCATGGGTGGCCTTTGTAATAGGTTACGAAATCAAGATGTGTTGCGTAAAGGGAAAATCAACAAAAGAAAAATCGGGAGGGCTTATTGATAATCCGGCAAATACTTCACAAACGTCAAAGCCGATTTGACGGCATCATGAAAGATTTTATCCGCCGTCCAAAACTCGCAACCTCGTAGCTCGGCGAGTGCAGCATACGTGGCGTCGTAAACCTTGCGTTGCTGAAATTGGCGAGCGATCGCACGCGCTCTTTGCCGCATTTGGGGGTGCGAAGCGATCAAAATCGGCGCAGCACCAAGAAGCGTCAAGGTTTGGTCGGCGATCGCGGGCGTGGTTTTCCCATCTACGACGCGGGTTTGGATAACACTGTCGGTTTCCATTTCAAACAAGGGAGGCGCAATCAGAATTATTCCTGCGGCTTGAGAGTCGCGCAAAAGCGCGATTGCTTTGTGGCGGAAGCTTTCACCCTTTATGAACCATTTGATCGCAACACTTGCGTCGATACAACGCTCGGCCATGGCTTACTCCTCGTCTCGAAGGCGGCGCAAATCCGCTGCGGCATCGAACGTTCCTTCCCACAACTCTGCGACGCGATCACATTCAGCTAGCCAAGCATTGATCGGTGTCAACTGCTTTTGATGCGCGCTTTTTTCCACGTCGCCTTTTTCAGGAGTAAATGGTAGGACGCCAATACTCAACTTTTCGGAGACCCTCGCCAGTAGTTGAAGTTGTTTCCGTGGAGGAAGGTTCTCAACTTGCCGTTCAAGCTCTTCAAAAGTCAATGCGATCATCTTTCATTTCTCCCTATAAAACTTGAAAACCAATTCGTGGTATGCAATAAGCTTCGTAATCATAATGCGCATCGAGAGGGCAAAAATCAACAAAAGAAAAGTCGGGAGAACTTGGTTCAGGCTTTCCATGCCGCAAGCTCATGCAGACGTTGTGTCAATTCTTGCCGTGCGGCTTCTGCGGTCTCCCAATCCATGAAATCTTCCCAGGCCGCAAAATCTTCAGACTTAGATTTCAGAGCCGTCTCGTATTCCGCGAAACGTTGGTTATGTTTTCGCTCGAAGCCGCGACATTGGCTGTCGTAATAGGCGAGCTTCAACTGCAAATCTTGGCGCAGCAAGCCGAACAGATCGTCGGCAGCAACCCAGCTTGGCGCTTTGAGGGTGGTTGGTAGAGGCATGAACGCTCTCCATTTTTTCCAAAATAAAGCTCCGCTAGCCCAAAAGCAATGATCGCCGTTAAAATTCCAGGCATGAGCCTTTGCAATGCGCATAAGAATTTTGTCAATCACATCAGCCCTCAGGAAATTTTTCATGTTCTAGAGTAAGTGCCCAGAGCTTAAGATGATTCCCAAGTAATGACAATTTAGAATTGCGGATTACGACAAACTACTCATCTTTCGCTGTTCATCGTTTCAATCTTTCGGAGGAGCATTTATGAGGTCACGTTGCAGAAGCCCGTTTGCGTTGATGATATTTCTGCTTTGCATGAGTGCGGCAAACAGTCAAAATCTTGCAGTGGAAGACAGCGTGCTGCAAAAAATTTGGAACGAGGCGACGAGCAATTCGCAGTTGCCGCAAATGGCGCATGAACTGATGGATGTCATCGGCCCGCGCTTGACGGGCACGCCGCAAATGAAAAAAGCGCATGATTGGGCCGTGGCGAAATACACGGGCTATGGCATTGCCGCGCGCAACGAGCAATGGGGCAAGTGGCTGGGTTGGGAACGCGGTATTACGCATATGGATTTGCTCACGCCACGCGTGCGCACGCTTGAGGGCACGATGCTCGCGTGGAGTCCGGGCACGCCGAAAGGCGGATTGCAGGCGACGACAATCATTCTTTCCGACGCGGCAGATTCCGTCGCCTTTCAAAAATGGCTGCCCAATGTGAAAGGCAAGCTCGTGTTGATTTCAATGCCGCAGCCCACGGGCCGGCCCGATAAGGATTGGGAAGAGTTCGCGACAAAAGAGTCGTTTGATAAAATGAAGGCCGAACGCGCTACCTTGCGCGCGCAATGGCAACGGCGTTTGAACAAGACCAAGCTCGATCAAAAGAAGCTGGCGGAGGCATTGGAAAACGCCGGCGCTGCGGGCATCATTGGCTCGAACTGGTCGAGCGGTTATGGCGTGAATAAAATTTTCGGCGCGAACACGAAGAAGATTCCGACGCTAGATTTGAGTTTGGAAGACTATGGTTTGGTTTATCGCTTGACGGAGAACAACGCGCAACCAATGCTGCGTATCGTTGCGGAGTCGAAGTTCACGGGCGAGACCCCGACATATAACACGATTGGGGAAATGCGCGGCAGCGCAAAGGCCAACGAGTACGTGATGCTCTCCGCGCACTTCGATTCCTGGGATGCCTCTTCCGGCGCGACGGACAACGGCACGGGTACGATTTTGATGATGGAAGTGATGCGCATTCTCAAAAAAGTTTATCCGAATCCCAAGCGCACGATCATGGTGGGGCATTGGAGCAGCGAAGAGCAGGGTTTGAACGGCTCGCGCGCGTTTGTGAAAGATCATCCGGAGATTGTCGCGAAGCTGCAGGCGTTGTTCAATCAAGACAACGGCACGGGCCGCATCGAACGCTTGTCGGGCGCGGGTTTTATGGATGCCGGGCAATCGATGGCGAAATGGTTGGCGCGCGTGCCGGGCGAAGTGACGCAAGAGTTGAAGATTAATTTTCCGGGCATGCCCGCGGGCGGGGGCTCGGACAACGCTTCGTTCATCGCCGCGGGCGCGCCGGGTTTTGGCTTGGGTTCGAATAGTTGGAATTATTTCGCGTACACGTGGCACACGAACCGCGATACGTATGACAAGCTCGTGTTCGATGATTTGCGCAACAACGTTGTGCTCACAGCCTCGTTGGTGTACCTCGCGAGTGAAGATGAAACGTTCGTTGATCGCACGAAGCGTTTGATGCCGAATGATGAAAAGACCGGCAAGCCGCGCGAGTGGCCGGCAGTGAAAGACGGCGAGCGTGCGGGGAGGTTGGAGGGGGAGAAGAAATGAACGGAGTGATGGAGTATTTGATTGTTGGAGTGATGAGACCCAACAAGAC
>CAYNDW010000101.1:0-5081 GCA_964395375.1 uncultured Cytophagia bacterium | reverse complement strand
GGGGGTGGTGTTTGGTGGTGTTTAATTAATCTCGGTTTTTTTGTTTTTTTTTTTGGTTGTTGTTATCACACCAAAAAAACAAATACCCCATCACTCCAATTTCAAAACACGAACGACCCGTACGGCGCGTTGCTGCCCGAGAGATCGATACGCAGCGCGGTCGTGAAGCGGTTGAAGTAGTTGAACATGCCAATCGTGCTCGCGAGTTCGATGATGTCCGTCTCGCTATAATGCTCGCGCAATTCCGCGAAGTCTTCGTCGCTCACACTGTTCATGTCGCGCGTCATCTTTTCTGCGAGCTTGAGCGCCGCGCGCACCGCGGGAGTGAAGTGTTCGGAAGTTTCGTACTCGCGCAAAGCGTGCAACTCTTCTTCCGAATAACCGATCTGCTTTGCCAAAGCAGCATGCGCCGCCAGTCAATAATTGCTGTTGTTGGTGAGCGAGACTTTGACCACGAGCAGTTCTTTGAGTTTGAACGGCAGATTGCCCGTGAACATCACCGCGCGATAGTGCGCGATGAGGGTGGTGAGATAGTTCGGAAGCTGCGCCCACGTTTTGAACGCGTTCGGCACATTGCCACGCTCCTGCAAATACTTGTCGTAGATCGCATGCACTTCGGGCGAGACTTCCTCGCGTTCGAGCGTTTTTAAGCGGGCCATATTGACTCCAAAATTGAATTCAGTCACCATTGTTTTAGTAATCAGTGACTAGTGTTCAGTCATCAGTAAAACTAATCACTGGTCACTGATAACTGTTTACTGCTTCACCACCAACGCGCCCTTCTCCACCGCTGCATCTAACAACCCCACTACGTCTTCCAATTTCACCTCGCCATAATACCACGAACCTGCGACCAACGCTTCGGCGCGCACAGCTTTGAAGATGTCGTAGTAGCTGCGCTTGCCGTCGACGAAGTAATAAACTTCATCGCGCATCAAGCCGTGCAGCTTGCTGCTGAATTTTACTTCGCCGCGCTGTTTGAAATAGGTTTCCAGCGGCGCCGCGTTCATCGGCACTTTCTTGCTCGCGGCTAATTCTTCGGGCGAAAGTTTGAGCGTTTGCGGCGCGCTGTGGTATTGCAGCGTGTAGTGCGCGTTCAAGTCCGCGCGCAGTTCTTTTTCTTTATCACCCAACTTGGCGATGAAAGTTTCAAGCCACTGTTGCGCGTTGCGATTGTCTTTCGCAAACACGCGGGCGGATTGCACGGCGCGGCGCTCGCGCAGAATGCCTTGTTCGATCAAAAGGCTGGCATCTTTCCAAGCTGCATTCGCGTTGCCGGTCGGCGCCGGCTGCATGAGCTGCATCGCAACGGTCAAGTCTTTCGCCAAGCGACGATTGCCTTGCGCAAACGTCTCGGTCGCGAAGAGCGGCGCTTTATCGTCTTCCGCGTGCATGAGCACGTAGGCCATCGCGGCAATCAAAAAATTATTCCGCCGCAATTGCGTTGGGTCGATGTTGTCGAGATCATCATCCGAAGAGTGAATGAAATCATCCGGCCAATTGATGAGCGCCACCGCGGGCACGCCAATCGCGCCTTCGACAAAACACATGTGATCCGAGGAATCGAAATACGGCACGAACGCGGCGTTATAATTTTCGCGCGTGCCCATGCTGGAATAGAGCGCGCGCGAGAAGGGATGCGGCATTCCGCCCATGCGGCCCGCGGCGAGATACGCATTGTTCGTTTGAATGAGAAACGTGCCGATGCTTTCGAACATCGCGTCGAGATAGGAAGTGCGCGAGTGCGGCGCGAAGATAAGGTGCTGCACGCGATTGCCCATGGACTGCTTCGCGCCCGTCATGTCTTGATGAAAGTTGGCGAGCATCTTCTTCGGCTCGTTGGGAAAATCTCGGAAGTAACGATACTCGGAATAAATTTCGTCGGTCCACCAAAAGCGAATGTCGCGCAACGGGCGCTGCATCTTGCCCTCGGCAATGAGCTTGTTGAACACGCGCGCGAGTTCGAGTATATTGCCGCAACCACTGCCATCGTCATTCGCTGAGCCTTTCTCTTCTTGTAAATGCGCAGTGATGACGATCTGTTGATCGTGATACTTCGTGCCGCGAATCCAGCCTTCCACAAAACCGGTGCGGCCCGGCTTCGGCCCAATCTCGGTATCGACCTTCGCCTTCACCACTATTCGGCCGCCTTTGGTGCGTTTACCGGTCGCGAAAAAATCCTGCTCCTCTTGCGTGGCGAGCACCTTGCGCAACGTCTCGCCTTTGCGCGGCGACAAGATAAACGCGAACGTGCCTTGCTTATCTTTCGGCGGCTCAATGGGAACGCGGCTCCACGCGATCTGATCGGGATACTCCATCAGCGTTTTATTTTCGGAGATGGGATACGCGACAATGCCGAGCGCGCCTTTATCCCACACCGCGTTTTGCGCCGCGCGGCTCGGGTTGCCGTCCGTGAAAACGATTTTGCCTTTCACGTCAAGCTTCTCAATCGCCTCTTTGGAAGCATCGCCAATCCAAATCAACTCTGCGGTCACGTCGGCGTCGTGGCTGCCGTCCGCGAGATACACCGCATGCTCGCCGATATCCGCGAGCTTCACTTCCACCGGCTCGATCATCCACAGCTCCGCAGACTTCGCGGTATAGTTGTGGCCGTCCAACACTTGTTCGACAAACTTCACGTCTTCCAAACCCGCGTCTTTCGCGGCCTGCATCACATAGTCCGCGGCTTTGAAAAAGCCCTCCATGCCGGAGTCGCGATGCCAATGCGTGAGCCAGCGAATATGCTCGAACGCGCGGTCGCCGGAGATTTCGTTTTGCAGCATGCGAATTTCAGCGTCGGTGAGAAACGGCGTAGTTTGGGCGGGAGCTGTTGCGGTGAGGGACAACAGCAGAATACATGACACGAACAGAGCTCTCATCACATTCTCCTCGAGATTAGTGGGTTGCTATCGCATCTTAGAAAACAGGATTTGCAGCGAAAATCCGCGAGAGAAACGCTGTTTGTGGAACCGGATTAGAAATGCCGCGAGAGGTCCATAGCCGCGTGTAGAACTCTGATAATTTCTCTGTCGTTGGAAATTCCGCGGAAAAAATGACGTGCTTGCCGTCGTGGAAACTGCAGGGAGCATCGGGTAGGGCGTTGCGTTTTTTCGCGAGCGTGAGGTGTGCAGCAAGAAAGTTCATGCGTTGGATAAGTTGCGCAAGGTACTTCTTTCTCGGTTTGGGCCCCCAATTGTATTCGGTAAAAACGCCTATTCCTTTCAGATCGTTTTCGGCCTCGGAGGAGATGATAACTCCGCTTGCGGTAAATGGCAAGCGGGTTTTTGTGATTCCATTTGCCAACCCGCTCGGTCTTTTTTTGTAAATAACCTGAGAATCTTTTTTCCGCTTGGCATCTATGAACAGGAGATGCAGCAGCACCTCTTCTAAAAAACCGTTTCACCGCTTCACCGTATTCCAATTCAGGAGGATTTTACCATGGCTGAAGTCATGATGAGCAAAGCAAAGAAGCCCGCGGTTCCATGTTGTCCTGCGCTCGAAACCGATCAACCTTGTGACGTGTTGGATTTTCATTACCGCCTTACGCACAACACGGTCGTGGTGAGCAACAACCAGCGCCAAGCCGTGCCGGTCGAGGTGATCATTCATGCGCGCTTTGAACGATGCCCCGGTCCGCTCGCTTTAGGCGACCTCGTGTATAGCAGCACGTTGCTGCCCGGCGAGAAGGTGCGTTTGTTTACTTCCGACCGGCGCACGCGCTTCAGTTTTGACAGCAGTTCGAAAGTGAGCTACCGCAACGAACAAGCCTCGGAAGAGCGCTTCTTTATGGCGAGCATGAATGATTTCATGTCCGACGTGACCGTGCGCGATTCCACCAGAAACACCAACACCGCGCGAGGTTCGGCGCAAGGGCACGGCGAAACCAGCAGCCTCTTGGGCAGCATCTTCAGCGGGCCGTCGGTGGACGTGAGCGGTTCGTATGACTCTGCTTCAACGAGCACGTTTTTGCGCGAACTGTCGCAACACGCTTCTTCCTCGAGCCGACGTGCGGAACTGGGAACCCGCGCCGCAAACAGCGTTTCAATCGGCGAAGTACAAACCCGCACGCATAGCGAAGGTGAATCGCAAGATCACTTCGAATCCTCTTCGCGCGAGTTTGCCAACCCGAACAAATGCCACGCGGTAACTTTCTTCTTTTATCAAATCAACAAAACCCAAACGCTCAAATTAACGGTGGAAGCGATTGAACGCCGAGTAATCGATCCCGCGGCCGATACGCGCATTACAAACAACGCTTTTCTTTCGCGCGGCGATGTTTCTGCAATTCCCAATAGTGTGTTGGCAACTGACGGCAATCGGCTCAAGGTGGAAGAAACCGCACGCGCCAGCGTTGCCGCGGCTGTGCGAGAAGGCGACCTTGTCAATCCTCAGCTTGTCGGTTTACGCGCGTTCGCGCTGCAGCGGATCGAGCCTTTGCCCGCGGCCGTGCGCCAAAAGGCATTGCAGCAGATTGATGAAGATTTGATTGCAGCGGGCGTGCTTGACAAAAACGGAAAAGTCTCCGAGGAAACCAAGAGACGCTTCTCGTTTGAGCAACACTCATCTTTGCCCACGCCCGGAGTTTTAGTGAAAGGCTGCTTGGACGAATGCGATATTTGCGAACCAACCGTGATGAAGGAAATCGAACTCGATTTGGAGCGCAAAAGGCTCGAAAACGAGTTGCTACAAAAGAAGATCGCGTTGTTGGAAAAATCGCAGGAATATCGTTGCTGTCCGGCAGGTGAAGTGCCGGAAGAGTTACATGTGACGGCGTAAGCATTGTGCGTGCGACGCACTTACAAACTGCGTCGCACGGTTAAGTCGAGTTTACCTCCCCGCATACAAAAGCCAGCCCGAATTGACCCACATGTTATTGCGGCGCACGAAAATCTCCGTGCCGCGTCCGCCGAAAGTTGAGCGCGTGCCCTGGCTATCAATCTCAAACAAGTACGTCGTGTAAATGATCGCAACTTCGCCGTAGACTTGCATCTCCGTGCGCGGAAATTCTAAGCGCACAAGCTTTGCGCCGCCGCCAACGAATTGCGCCGCTCCGATTAAAACCGCTTCGCGATTCGCCCATT
>CAYNDW010000100.1:5486-13122 GCA_964395375.1 uncultured Cytophagia bacterium | reverse complement strand
AAAGCGAATTGTTCGGCCACGAGAAGGGCGCCTTCACCGGCGCGACCGCGAATCGCGAAGGCAAATTTCAACAAGCGCATCGCGGCACGTTGTTTCTCGATGAAGTCGGAGACATGAGTTTGAAAGCGCAGGCCAAAGTGTTGCGCGTGTTGCAAGAGGGAGAGTTCGAGCGCGTGGGCGGCAGCCAAACGTTCCGCGTGGACGTGCGCGTGCTTGCGGCCACGAATAAGAATCTCGAAGAGGAAGTGCAGCACGGAAAATTCCGCGAAGATTTGTTGTTTCGTTTGAATGTCGTGCCGATCTTTTTGCCGCCTTTGCGCGAACGCAAAGAAGATATTGCCACGCTTCTCGAACATTTCACCGCGCACTATTGCAAAGAGAACGGCTTTCGCTGCAAAACTTTTTCGTCGGAAGCGAGGGCGCGTTTGCGCGAATACCATTGGCCCGGCAACATTCGCGAGTTGCGCAACACCGTCGAGCGCATGGTCATCATGACGCCGAGCGAACAAATTTCCGCGAGCGATTTGCCGTTGTCATTGCAAACGCCGGCCACAAACAAACTCGGCGCATTTCAGCACGGCGTAACGCTGCGCGACATTCGCGACCGCCTGGAGCGCGAGTATATTCAATCCTGCCTCGCTTCGACACACGGCAATATGTCGCAAGCCGCGGAGCTGCTCGGATTGGAGCGCAGCAATCTTTATAAAAAAATGAAAGCGCTTGGCATGGAAGAAAAATAAGACAAAACGATTGCCGGCAAAACTATTTTAAAATCGTTTTGCTTTGAAAGTAACTCTAACCCAACCCTAAAATCGAAGGATGGAAGTGATGGACAAGCTGACGATCAACGAGGTGGCATTGCAAGAGAAACGTGTGCTCACGCGTGTGGATTTCAATGTGCCGCTCGAAAACGGCGTGGTCACGGATGATACGCGCATTCGCGCCGCGTTGCCCACCATGCAAAAAATTCTGAACGACAACGGCAAGCTCATTCTCATGTCGCACTTCGGCCGCCCCAAAGGCAAGCCCGAGCCGAAATACTCGCTCGCGCCCGTGGCGAAACGTTTGGCGGAATTGATCGGCCGCGAAGTGAAGATGGCGCCCGATTGCGTGGGCAGCGAAGTGGAAGCTTTGGTCAACGCGATGAAGCCCGGCGAAATCGTGCTCTTGGAAAACGTGCGCTTTCATGCGGAAGAAGAAAAGAACGACGCGGAGTTTTCGAAGAAGCTCGCGGCGTTGGGTGAGGTTTATGTGGACGATGCGTTTGGCGCAGCGCATCGCGCGCATGCCTCGACGCACGGCGTGGCGAAAGTGCTCAAAGACGTTGCGGTCGCGGGTTATTTGATGCAAGCCGAGCTTGCGGCTTTGGGCAAACTCATTGGCGAGGCGCCGCGGCCGTACGTCGTCATTCTCGGCGGCGCGAAGGTTTCGGATAAGATCGAACTCATTCATAATCTCATCACGAAGATTTCGCATCTGCTCATTGGCGGCGGCATGGCGTATACTTTTCTCAAAGCGCAGGGCCATGAAATCGGCAACTCGCTCGTGGAGAAAGAGAAGCTCGACGTTGCGCTAAACGTGCTGAAAGTCGCGGAGTATTCCAATCCACGCAAGCCGGTGCGCTTGGAGCTGCCGGTCGATCACGTGATTGCAAGCAGCATCGAAGGCACGGATGCGATGCCGCACAAACAAATCGCGATTCCAACGGGCAAACTCGCCGGCGATATTGGCCCGAAGACGGTGGAACACTTTCGTAATCTCATCTTGCAAGCGAAGACGATTTTGTGGAATGGCCCGATGGGCGTGTTTGAAAAAGAAGCGTTCGCGAACGGCACGATGAAGATTGCCGAGGCCGTTGCCGAAGCCACGGCGAAGGGCGCATTCAGTGTCGTCGGCGGCGGCGATTCCGTGGCCGCGCTCGGCCGCTCGGGACTCACTGCGAAAATTTCACACGTCTCCACCGGCGGCGGCGCCTCGCTGGAATTTCTCGGCGGCAAAGATCTACCCGGCGTGGAAGCGTTGACGAAAGCGCCGAAGAAGTAATGGGTGCAATTGAAGCGGATCGAGAGGACTATTTCATCTTGTTTCTGGAAACCGGTGTTGCTAAGTTGCTCGGGTAAACCTTGAGAGCCACTTTCAATTATAGAAATAGAAGAGGAGTCTTTATGGAACATCAAATTTTAGCAAAAGAGCCAGTGCCGGCGGAACTGCCAAACCTGACGTCTCGAGACTGCCCTCGGCTTCTAAGTGACGCCGAGGCAAGCTCGCAGATCCAAAAAACTTTGGATTGGCTACAGCTCAATCAAGTTACGGTTTCACGGCCCGCCGAAGTGCGCAATTACTTGAATCAGTACTTGCACCTGACAGAGCTAATCTTGCCGGTTTGCAAGACGGCGCGATCAAAATTTGAGAATCGCGCCAAGTTTTATCTTGAAGTCTATCGCGATCCCGAGATCGAGGATGAGTATTTGGCTCTTTATGTTCGCCAAAAGGCTTATGAAGATGATGTGCTAAAGTTGATTCGAGAGATCGCTCGGGAATCACTTTACCAAGGACTCGAAGGCAAAAAAGGATGGTTCACGGTCACAACTGATTTTAAGCCTGAGGCCTAGCAAACAATGCCTTTCGATTGGCGGGCCTATTTCAAATTGGCTAAACTTCTCATCGCACTGGCTTCGGGCGTTGTTGCGCGACTCGTCCTGAGCGATGTTGTGCGCGAAGCTTGCTGGCGCACGGGCGTGAGCCGAGCCTACTATGCGGCCTATTGTTATGCGCGCAATCATGCACGGGTTCGACTCGGATTTCAGCCTAGAAGAGCAGCAGATGATCACGCCAAATTGCGTGAGTATCTCGGTAGAAGCAAAGGGTATATCGAAGTTGCAGATTTGCTGAATCAGCTACGATCCTGGCGCAATCAATGTGATTATGATGATATAGCTTACCGCTCAGAGGAGATTGCAAAGAATGCGATGCGCTATACTCGAGAAGTACTTGATCGACTCGAACAACTGAGTATTTCATAGTTTTGCCTCAAATTGTCTTGTTTAAAAAATCGTTACTATCGAGGAGCACGCCGCCATGACCATCAAGCCGCTTCATCGCCAACTTGCCGCAGTACTCGTGCTTCTCACATTCGCAAACAGCATCAATCTCTTCGCGCAGGAGCGAAAGCAAAAAGACCACTGGCGCAGCCTCTTCAACGGCAAGAACCTCGAGGGCTGGTCCGTGAAAATCACGGGCTATCCGCTCCATGAAAATTTCGGCAACACGTTTCGGGTAGAAGACGGCGTGCTCAAAGTTTCATATGAACAGTATGAAAACAAGTTCGGCAACAAGTTCGGGCATCTCTTCTACAAAGAAAAATTTTCGCACTATCGTTTACGGGTGGAATATCGTTTCGTGGGCGAGCAATGCGCAGGCGGGCCGGATTGGGCGTGGCGCAACAGCGGGGTGATGGTGCATAGCCAATCGCCGCGGAGCATGGCGCTCAAACAAGAGTTTCCGGTTTCGATTGAGGTGCAATTTCTCGGCGGCGATGGCAACAACGAGCGGCACACCGGCAATCTCTGCACGCCCGGCACCAATGTCGTGATGCACGACTCGCTCGAAACGCAGCATTGCATTGACTCGCGCTCACAGACATTTCACGGCGAGCAATGGGTGACCGCGGAAGTGGAAGTGCGCGGCAACAAGACGGTGAAGCATTTCATTAACGGCGAGCCGGTGCTCGAATATGAAAAGCCGCAACTCGATGAGCGCGACGCGGAAGCGCGGCAGTTCATCAAAGACGAAAAGCTCCTGCTGCACGAAGGCTATCTCGCGTTGCAAGCCGAGAGTCATCCGATTGAGTTTCGCAAAGTGGAAATTTTAGTGTTGGAGGAGCACTAGTGTTAGTACCGTAGTCGAGTTTGTTTTAGCTTTTGCTGCACGCCTCTGCTTGCGTGTTGATAAAGAGCAGCCGTGTGCTTCTCTTACCTTTTTGGCTTTCCGCATCCTTCCCGTTGCGCTGCTATTCTAGTTTTGAATTACTCCCGCCACTATTTTTTAATCACGCTTAATCGTCTACAAACCGCATTAAGGGCGTTTCTGCTATGGGCAATCAACAAATGCTGCCGCTTCTGCTTGCCGCGGTCATTGTCGGCATTGCGCTCGTGCGGGGTCTTGCCACGCTGCAGGAAACGAATAAGCAGGATCGTGAAGCGCAAATCCAACAAGCGCTGCTGGGCACGGCGGAGCGCGCGCAAGTGTGGTATCGCAAGCCTGCGACGCTTGGCGGCGGCGGGCGCGCGTTCTCTCAAATCAGTTGGCGCAAACTCAATCTCAATGCCAACACGCCCATCGGCAAGTTCACCATGTCGGAAAAAATGGTTGACAGTTTCCGCCTCACGGGGCAGAGCGTCGATGATCCCTCCATACTTGTGAGCTACGTGGTCTATGCCGACTCGGTGATTTTGCAAAAGCCGAGGTAACCTTTGCGCAAAGCGTCTCTCAATGTTACATGCCTTTGAACTGCTCGAAGCTTTGGCCGCTGAGGAAAAACACCAGGGACCCAGTGAATAGCGCCAAAGTTGCGATGAGCGCCACGCTCACAATGGCCCATCCCACGGTACGCTTGGAATGGAATTGATACGCGATATTCCAAGCCGCGGGGGCAGCCAGCGGCCAATTATGAAATCCAAGCGCGAGCAAAGAGATTCCCAACCCTGCATTCAGCGCAACGATCCTTTTTTTCCCGCGTTCCTCCTCCTCCCCAAACTGCGCCACACGCAACACCAACCACCACGCGGGAATGGCGAGCGCAAGTCCGAGCGGATAGAGAATCCATAACGAGCCTGTTAGTGTGCCCTGAATGACTTTGATCGTCACCGCGAGCAGATGCCCGCATGCCATAATGCCGATCATGCCGCCGTAGAATAAATTCATCGCTGCGAGAATCTTGCGGCGATACGGTAAACTCTGCCGGCGTTGCCGAATGATTAGGGCTAAAACAGCAATGAAGGAAAGCAGCATGGCGGTGGTGAGCCACTTGCTTTCATTCAACACGAGTTCAAGGGTGCGTTCAATCATTCCCGTGTGCTCTTCTTCTAGAATGAAAAATTCGAGGGTGCTGCTGATGCGGAGCCAAAGCTGCACATCCTTGTCGCAACCGGTTGCTTCATCGGCAGTCAATTTGTAAAACTAAATCCCGCGCGGCAAATCATATTTTGCGAATCGCGACAGCAGACTCAGCGTTTTTATCTCAAAGCAACTCTCCCTGCACAATCGGAATGACGCGGCCGCCAACGCTGATCACGCGGGAACCGTTGATCATGCGCGCGCGCAACAGCACAAGCGCGGGCCGGCGAATTTCGTAGCCTTGCTCGATGCGCAACGCGAGTTCGGAGCCGCTGAAGAAGCGATGCTCCAAAAGATAGGCGCCGAGGAATGCCGCGCCATTTCCGGTGGCCGGGTCTTCGCGCACGCCGTGGGCCTCGAAGAAAAATCTCGCGCACAGATCGTTCTCCGCGTGATGCGTTTCGCGGCAGAACAAATAGACCAGAGGCGGCAAACCTTCGCGCGTCAAAGGAGCGAACGCCGCGAGGTCGAGTTTGCTGCGTCGCAGCGCTTCGAGATTGCGCAGCGGGACGATCATCGCCGAAAGGCTGGCGGAGAGTTGTTGCACCGGGCCGCGCGTCTCAATGTCTTCCGCGGAGATTCCAACCGCCGCGGCAATGCGCTCGCGCGCGCAAGTAGAGCCGAGCGTAATGGGCGGCGCAAGAAACCACAACGTTTCCTGGCCGTCATTAGCAGCCTCGAACGTGACGGAGATTTGGCCCATGGCGAGATTGAGCCGCAAAACGCCGGCAGCTTTCGGTTCGAGATAATGGCGAATGACATACGCCGCGCCCAAAATCGGATGGCCGGCAAAGGTGACCTCGCGCGCCGGAGTGAAGAAACGCACGCGATATGCGCCGTCGCGTTCCGGCGCGGAGATGACGAAAGCCGTCTCCGAATAATTCATTTCCGTTGCGAGTTGTTGCATCGTTGCCTCGGGCAGAGCCTCCGTTCCGGCAATAACGGCCAACTGATTTCCGGAGCACGGTTGCTGCGCGAACACGTCAACGAGATAGAAGCGAGGTTTCATGATCTTGGATCTCCAATTCACCCGAGATGAGGCTAGTACATTGTTACCGTAGTTTTTGTAGCCCCGCCCCTTGCGGGACGCTGTTGGAACCAATAAATTCGCGGGTCGTATCAATGCCCCACAAGGGGGCAGGGCTACGAAATTAGGATAACAGTGCACTAGTGCTACAACGTTAAGTTTTAGAACTGATCTCACAACTCAGACTTGTCATTCGATACTGCCGCGCGCTTAAAAAAATTCCTTCTGAATCACAAAACGAGAGGTCGGAAGTGTAACCTACTTGGGGTTCCGAGTAGCCGGCTAACGCAACAACGCCATTTTACGGACTTGCGCAAATTCGCCGGCGGTCAATTTGTAAAAATAAATTCCGCTCGGCAAATGCTGCGCATGAAAGCTCACGCTGTAAACGCCCGCGGGCTTGCTTTCAGCAACCAGCGTCGCGACTTCCTTTCCCAACACATCATAAACTTTCAAACTCACGAATTGCTCACTGCCCACTGAAAACTGAATACTGGTCACTGGATTAAATGGGTTCGGAAAATTCTGTTCCAGCTCAAAAGAAGCCGGAGCAAACGCGCCGCGCTCTTCCACTGCCGTGGGCGTGAATTGAACTTCATAAACACCAAGCGCGGCCGCCGGGCCGTTTTGATTGGCGGAAGGATTGAGAAAGCCGGTGAGTGTGATCACGACGTAATCGTTGGCGTTGCTCGAAACGTTGAGCGTATGCGCGCCGAGGTTTTGTTTATCACTGCTGCGGAGCAGGCTCACACTGTAAGTGCCGGGCGCGAGATTGATAGGCTGGCTCGCTGCGCCGTAGTTTAAATTTGAAACGAGCACGTTGCCGTTCGCAGCGACAAGATCAATCGTCGGCGCGTCTGTGACGGCATGAACGAACCTCGCTCGCATTCGCGGCGAAGATCGGCAAATCCAGCAGCAACGCATTCTCGCGAATCGAATAGCCTTCGGGATTGGGCGCATACGCGGTGGTGTCATTCAAACCCACGAGCACGAGCGCTTGCGGATTCTCACTGCTCACCACCAGGCTGTCAAACTTCGCCACCGGCGTGTTAGGCTCTGCGACATCATACAGCGTCAAAGAGAACGGTGTGAGATAAGGCAACGTGGGCAATGCCGCGGATTGACGAAAGCCGAGGTTGTCGAAAATCAAATCATCCACGCTCGCGGAATTTTTGCCGAGGCCGGGAGAACACGGACTAGAACCTCCGGAGGTCACAACCACGCCGCGCGAGCTGCGCCCGCCGCCGGAGCGATTGCGATTACTTGATCCAACGATGACGTAGCTCCCGCCGCGATTCGCAAACGGCCTTTGATATTTCCACTTTCCCAAAGCGCGCGCCTCTTTGCCGCCCGCGAGATTGAATTTGCCGCCGACAAAGAGCACTTCGGTTTTTTGGCTAATGGGGCACGGCCATACCGAAGCAATCGTGTGCACTTCGTCGTTCGCGCCGCTGCGGGGGCCGGTCGTCGTGGCCCGGCGGACGCGCCCCGTCG
>CAYNDW010000100.1:3891-5476 GCA_964395375.1 uncultured Cytophagia bacterium | reverse complement strand
ATGGTATGCACCGCGTCATTCGCGCCCGAGCCGAGCGCATCCCATTCCGAAAGCACGCCCGCGGCATAGGTCGGCTCATAAACCGCGATGCGATTCGCGGCTTTGATCACGCCGTTATGATTCACGGCTTCCGTGAACTCGCCGCCGAGATAAACTTGCGTGCGATCATACGAGGGCGCAATCGTCTTGACCGCGCCGTTCACGCCGCGACCGAGGGGATTCCAATCGCCATAATACCAGCGCGCGATGCGATCAAGATTGACGAGCGCACCGTTGGCGTCAACGCCCGTGCGAAAGCGACCGCCGACGTAGAGCGGCGAGTAATAATCTCTGCCTGCCAACGCAAGCGCGAGCACTTCATCATCAACGCCGTTACCCATCGCCCGCCAGCGATTATCATAGCCATCCCACATGATGAAATTGCGACACAACATTTTGCTCCCGTCGCGATTCGTCGCTTCGCTGAATTTGCCGCCGACATAAACGCTTCTCCAAAAACGCGGCGAGGACAAACTGCCGCCGGTACCCACGGCGAGCGCGCGCACTTCGGGCAGCGCTGCGCCATCGACTCCGCCGCCGAATGCTTCCCAGCGCTGCGAGGAAAAACTCCAACGCGCAATGCGATTCAGCGGCCCGCCGAAAACCTCATGTGTAAAAGCGCCGCCGGCATAAAGATCATAGCCGGAAACTTCCAACGCATACACGACTCCGTTCAAACCCAGGCCCACCGGGAACCAACGTTTCTGCGTATGATCCCAAAACGCAATGTTTGAAGCGCGCACCGGGCTGCCATCGGGATTGATTGCAAACGTGAATGCGCCGCCGACAAACGCGCCGGGTTGATTGTAACTCACCGGCGCAATCGCATAGACCGGCCCGTTGACACCGCTGCCGAGCGCGTCCCAACTTCTGCCGTCGAAGCGCGCGATGTTGCTCGCGGGCGTGCCTTCGATGTTGGTGAAATTTCCGCCGACATAAAGCGCGTTGGGAAACGCCGGCTCATTCGCGACAATCACGAACACCTCGCCCGCTGCGCCATAGGGAATGAAATCGTTCCAGCGCATGCCATCCCAACGCGCGTTGTTCGCGAAGTTCACGTTGTTGATAATCGCCGGGCTGTAGAAATCGCTGAACTGTCCGCCGAGATAAAGAAATTCCGCGGCGTATTTCGGATTCGCGGCAAGGACCGAGGGATAGGGCGTGCGGCTTTTATACACGAGCGTGTTCCACGTCGCGCCGTTCCATGCGTCAACGATGCGAAGCGAAACGTCGGCGAAGTACATCAAATAAACTTTGCCCGCGCCGTCAACCGCGAGCGCGCTGATCGCACTCGGTGTGACCATCGTTGCGATTCTGCGCCATTGGCCCGCTTCCCAATAAACCAGAGGGCCGTTCACACTCGTGCCGTTCGCGTTGATGGCCGTGGCAATCGCGCCCGCAACATAAACGCGATTCGCATTGTCGATGGCGATGCCGGCCACGCGTTCGCCGCCGCGCGTGTTCAGCGTCAAGCCTTGACCGAGCGCCGACCAACTCGCGCCGTTCCAACGCGCTATATAATCGACGTTGACCCGCGCGCGTCCGG
>CAYNDW010000100.1:0-3881 GCA_964395375.1 uncultured Cytophagia bacterium | reverse complement strand
TTATACACGGCAGTGAAATCGCCGCCGGCGTAGACATTATTGCTCGCATCAACCGCGAGCGCCGTGACCGCATTGCTGCCGGTGTTCACGACGCCTTCGCCAAGCGGTTGCCACACGGATTGCGTCGCGTTCCATTTGCCGATGCGCCAAAGATCGACCTGCGCGTTGTTGGGATTGAAGCCGCGCGTGAAATTGCCGCCGACATAAACATTGTTGCTCGCATCAACCGCGAGCGCGAAAACATCATCATTCACGCCGCGGCCCATTGCTTCCCATTTGTCCAATGCTTGATTCCACTTCGCAACATTGAGCACGCTCACTTCGCTGCCGTCGCTATTGCGCACGATTTCAAACACACCGCCGGCGTAAACGTTGCCTAGCGCATCAACCGCGAGCGCATGCGCGCGCCCGCCGGAAAACTTGTCGCCGAGAATTTGCCATTGGCTGCCGCTCCATTTCGCGACGCGCAGCGATTGCAGGCCGTTGTCCTCAAAATTGCCCGCGATATAAACCGCGCCGCGGCCATCCACGCATGCCGCGTCCGCGCCGTATTCCACCGGGCCGGCGCTGCCGGTAAAATATTTTTGCCAATTCGCATCGCGGCGGCCCGTGAGCTGGGCAAAGCTTGGTGGCTGAGATAAAAAAAGCGCAAAGATGAAAATGCCCGGCGCTGCGAACGAGAACAGTGTTTTAGTTTTCATGATGAACTCCAAGCATGATTCCGAGACGATAACAAATGCAACCCTTGCCTTGGCTATGATCGCATTGCCCCCACGCGCTTGGCGGCAGCAGCCGATATGAATTGGCAAAGGTCGTGGCCGCCGCCAAAAATTTTTGATATGGGAAAGAAGAAATCTTTTTCTCTTTTCCGCCGGTTTGAAACTGCGACAGCGTTTTTTCATTCATGCCCCACAACAATTGCATGCCGTCGATATTGCTCCGCACGCTCATGCGCACGATCCCGTCGGCGTCCGCTCCCGCGCGCGCCGAGCCGAGATTATCGAGCACCCACGGCTCTTGCTCTTGGTTTGAAAAAAACAACAGCACCGCGTGCTTGCCAACGTTGGGCTGCGCTACCACGCTCAAGCGCAATTGCTCCGCGGAAATGCCGAGCATGCGCAGCGAAATGTATTTCGCGACCGCGTAATCGTCGCAATCGCCGAGGCCGCGCGCCAACGTTTCGATGGGAGATTGCCAATAGTCATAGCCTTGAATCTCGTTCGCCTCTTTGCTCGCCTTAATTTGCTGATTGAAAAACTTGTTGACGGTTTCCACCTTCACCCACTCCGAGGCGCTTTGCAAATGATTGATCAAGTCTTCCCAAGCTTGCAGCCGTGCGCGCGCCCGCTTTCCCACGCGCGTTTGCGCCGCAAGTTTGATTTCATCGGGAATTTCAAAACTTCCGTCGCGAAACATGCTCGGGCCGTGATGGAGAAGGTCCGCCAAATTCTTGCGCGCCGCGGTCACGGTGATCGGACTTTTATGGCGGCTCAATGTGAGCGACAATTCCCGCGCGCCCAGCTTCGTCATCTTCCGCGCGTGTTCCTCCCACGTTGCGCCCGCCACGAAATCGCAGAGCAGCATCTCGGCAAAAGTGTCTTCCCAATAATAACGCTCCGCGCAGTTCGAGCTTGTCAAACGCCTCAAGCTTCTGCCACGCGGCCAGCAGCGTATCATATTCGGCCGCCGAAATCGCATAACCGTTTTGCGTCTCCGCGTTCAAATCCAAATCGCGCAGCAACGTATTGAACGCAGCAAGCGCGGCGGACTGCGCATAGAGCGATTGTGCAAAGGCGAAGATAAAACAGAACAACCAAGCAGTGTTCTTCATGGGAGATCCCAAAACTTATGAGCACGACAATTTTACTTCGGCAGATTATTCTGCGCGGTTCGCGTCATACGTCAAACATCTGGAAAGGGTTCTTCACTTTCGTGAGAGTTCTGTTTTTGTGGAAGAAAATTATTTGAGTGCAGCTTAGACTTTTCAACCTTGATAGCCTTGCGAACTTCCTTCGGCTTACGCTCAAGCAATGCCGGCGGGCAGCAACTCGCCATGAGCAGCGCAAACAAAATCACCGTCGCGACCAAAAGCCGCGCGAGAAAAAATCTTTTTTGAGGCAACGTGGGCAACATGGAAAATTCTCCTATCATGTTCTTTCGTGTGTTTCGTGGGCAATGCAGTTGCACATGCCCGCAGCGAAGCGGTGCTTAAAAAAGCGGAATGCCAAGCCCGACCGAGTAAGTCAAATCGCGCGTTTGCGCGCTTGGAGTGTTCTTGCTCTTCACGACGTTGGTTAAGCCGAGGAGATAGCGCATGCTCACAGTGCCGCGAAATTTTCCCAGCGGAAACGACACGCCGCCCCCGAGGTTCAACGCGAAATTCGCGGACTTCTTTTGCGCTTTGATATCGGTTTCATTCTCGTCCTTGCGCCCGTTGAACGTCATCGTGGTTTTGCTTTTCGCGGAGAGCAAAAAGCCGAGCATGCCGCCGCCGCGCACGAACGGCTTGATCTTGCGCGCGCCAAATTCATAGCGCGCATCCACGGGGAAATAAAGATAGTCGAGCTGCTCGCGCGTCTCGAAAAAATAACTTTCCCCTTCGCCGAAATCCTCGCCGGACTTGTACTCGCTGCCGCTGCCGCGAAATTGCGCGCCGCTCGAAAAACGCAACGGCCCGCGCTCGTAGAAAATCACGTCCGCGCCCAAGAACTTCAGCCAGCACAAACAATCCGCGCCCTCGTCGTTGAACGTCGAATGATTAACGCCGCCGCTCAATTCGACGCTGGGCGCATTGCCGCGGTCTTGCGCCTGCGCGCGTTGTGTTAGCGCGGTTAGAATTAAACACAGGAAGAGAAACCGTTTCATGGGGTGTGCTCCTTTCATGGAATGATAAAATGAAAAACGATTGCGTGCGTTAAATTAGCGAATTGCCGCGCGCAATCAACTCCATGAAAATGTAGGGCGGGACTACATGAAGGTGTGGGGAAGAAGAGGAGGCGGTGGCGGGAACTGCTCTGTGGATAAAATTTGAAGCGCAAAAAATAATTTCGAAGAGTTCAGCCGCGGTTTGGCCGCGGCTTGTTCTGTTGCGGAGTAAAAATTATTCGCGGCGCATGTCGTTTACTTCTGTATCGCCCGCGTCCTTCATTTGCGAGCGCCGCAACAAGCGCGCAACGTTTCGTTGCATGCGCGGCAACTCGCCGCTTTGCCCGCGCATGAGTTGGACTTCTTTGAGCATTTGCCAAGCCGCAGCAAAGCGGCCCGCCGCACCAACTTTGTCCCAAAATTCCAAATCAAAAGAGCGGTCTTGCTGATCACGATGGATCAAGCGCGCCATGACCACGCGTTCTTTTTTCGTCGGGGTTGATTCTGCGGATTCGTTCATCATTTTCGCTTTCGTTTTAATTCCAAAGCTTCAAGATCGACTAAATCTTGCGGCCGGCCGGCCGCGCGTTTTGCTTGAATAATGTTTTCTAAGCTGAGAATGGAAATCGCTTGCTCTTCATAAGCATGGGGCACACGGTTCTTCCAGGCCTCGTCAAACAACAGGCCTTTCATATCCATGATAATATCAATACGATTCGGCTCAACGCCAATTTGATAGATCATATCGGGATTGCTCAAATCCTCCACTGACACTTCCCCGAGCGGCGCGCCAAAATCTGCCAATGCTCGCCAAACCTTCGCGGCATTCTCCGGCGTCGCTTCCACCCAAATATCCAAATCCTTCGTGTAGCGCGGCTCGGTGTGATAAATCACCGCGTATGCGCCGACGATCAAATAGCGCGCGCCGGCTTCGTTTAAACATTGCAACAGGTCTCGAAAATCGCGATTGCCGTTCATACGAACCTCAGGTTTAAAACAAAATGGCGAGAAAAACG
>CAYNDW010000099.1:0-13145 GCA_964395375.1 uncultured Cytophagia bacterium | reverse complement strand
AGGATTTTGCAGCGCGGTGGCTGCATCGCCCTGCTGCAAGGGGAAATCAAAAATTTCAAAAATCGTGGGGTCCGCGTAGTAAAGCTCTTTCTCGTAAAATTGTTGGTTTTGATATTTCACCGGCGTGCTGTTATAAGGCGTTTGCAAACGCACGGCTTGACGAATTTCCGGAAATTCCTCCGCGAGCGCCGGCCCAATCGGCGCGGCCATCACCGAACCGGTATGCTGATTTCCGTCGTGAGTCATGTTCATCGTCATGCGATAAATGCGCGCAGCCTTTTGATGAAACCGATCGTAACTCAGCTCCTGCCGAATGAACAACAGCATCAACGCGCAACACGCCATGCCCACGGTGAGTCCGGCAATGTTGATGAACGTGTAACCTTTGTAGCGGCGCAAATTGCGCAGCGCGATTTTGAGATAGCTTTTGAACATGTCAAAGTCCGAGGTCTTTTGTCCAAGGTCCGAAGTTAATTTGTGCAGAAGCGCGTGGCGCCAAGTCTTGCCGGGAAAACAAAATTATCCGGCCAATTTGCTTTTGGGTTCTTAAACATTATATTGATCTAGGAAGAAATCATCGGAGAACTTATTATGAATAACGAAATTCCTTTGAACGAGATCATTGAAGATTTGCAAGGCCTCGAGCCGAAGATTTTGGAATATGAAAAGAAATACCGACTGCTCTCGCCTTACTTTCACAAGCTCTATAAAGCCGGCAAACTCGAGGAGCATTGGGATTTCCAGAACTGGGCCGGACTTTATGAGATCAAGCTCGACCGCTTGGCGGAATACAAACAAAAGCTCGCCGAGGTGTTGACCGCGTTGCCGCTAGTGGACACGGTTGAAGAAGATTTTCTTGTTCACGTGTAAGATCGATCCTCGTTATGTTTTCACTCGATTCGATTTCGGCGTATGAAGATTTCATTTACAGCCTGCCGAATCAGTATCCACAAATACTTTACTCGACGCTTGTCCTGAAGCGATTCGGCCCGCATGTGGGTGAAATTACCGGCTCTATTTTCTTCGAGAAGGAAGTCCGGCTCAATATCAGAGAGCTAATTGATTTTCGTAGAGAGCGCATTAAGACCTACAGCTATGAGGTTTATCGCAGCCGCGACAAGCAATATTGGTACGACGATCAACCGCATCCTAACGATCCCACGTTGCAATCCACGCATCCGCATCACAAGCACGTTCCTCCCGACCTCAAGCATCATCGTATTCCCACGCCGCATATTCATTTTGACCGAAACAACCTTCCTTTTCTTATTCAAGAAATCATCGCTGCGTTTTTGAGTGAATAAAAGCGCTGAGGGCAATGCGTGTGGCGCATAGCAACGTCTTTGTCTCGTCCTCCGCTCATTCATACCGCAACGCTTCCACCGGATTCGCCAGCGCGGCTTTGAGCGCTTGCGTGCTGACCGTGAGCACGGCAATGAGCAAAGCCAGGCCGCCGGCCAGCGCGAACACCCACCAGCCAATCTCGATGCGATAGGCGAAATCTTCGAGCCATTTGCTCATCGCAAACCAGGCGAGTGGCCACGCCATCAAATTGGCTACGAGCACCAGCTTGATAAAATCTTTCGACAGCAGGCTGACGATGCCGGAGCTTGAAGCGCCCAACACTTTGCGAATGCCGATTTCTTTCGTGCGCTGCTCTGCCGCAAAAGCCGCCAGGCCGAAGAGGCCGAGGCAGGCAATCAAAATGGCGATACCGGTGAAGTAACGAAACACCACACCGAGCTTGTCTTCGCCGCGATAGAGTTGGTTGAAATCCTCGCTCAAAAATGAATATTGAAAAAGCTGATTGGGAGTTATGCGATCTAATTCGGCGCGAATAGCCGCGAGCGCGGCGCTGATTTGTCCGGATTGCACGCGCACAAAGAGTTGATCGGTTTGATAAGGCCGGTGTGGAATAATCAGCGGATCGATCTTGTGATGCAGCGAGGCAAAATGAAAATTTTCGGTGACGCCGACCACGGCGCCGGCGTAGTTATTCCAGCGCAGCACAGCGCCCACCGGTTCTTGCAAATCCAGCTCGCGCACCGCCGCCTCGTTTAAAATGAAAGCCATCGAATCCGAGGCAAAAGCATTGGAAAAATTTCGCCCTTGCACGAGTTTGATGCCGAGCGCCGGCAAATAATCCTGATCGGCGCCCCACAGAATGCGCATTTGCGTACCGGGTTCGTGCTTGCGGCCTTCGCGCTGAATCGTTTCCAAGCTGAAGCGCTCGCCGGGCGCTTCGGAGCCGGCGCCGACACCCATGATCGCTGAATGCTGCCGGAGCGTTTGCTTGAAGGCCTCAAGATTTTTTACTACAGCTTTCTGCGTCTCTCCCCGCAACAGCACGCGCACCACCATTTCTTTGTCGAATCCCAATTGTTTATCGTGAAAATATTTCAACTGATGCTGAATGATCATGGCGCCGATGATCAGGAAGATCGAGATGGCGAATTGAAAAATCACCAACCCTTTGCGCAAGACGGCAGTGTGCGTTGTCCGCGCGGCCAGCCCTTGCAGGGCTTGGATCGGCTGGAATCTCGAAATGTAGAGCGCCGGATAGCTGCCGGAGAGGAGACCTGTAAACAACACAATGGCGCCAACGCTGATTGCCAAAACTTTAAGATTGAGATCGCTCCACGCCAGCGTTTTGCCGGTGAGATTTTGAAAAACCGGCGTGCAAAGCTCGAGCAACAGCAACGCGAGCAGCAAGCCGAAAAACGTCATCACCAAAGTTTCGCCGAGAAACTGTTTCGCCAGTTGCGCCCGCTGCGCGCCGATGACCTTGCGGATGCCCACCTCCCGCAGGCGCTTGGTGAATTGCGCGGTAGCGAGGTTGATGAAATTGATGCAGGCGATAATCAGAACAAAAAATGCGATCGCGGAAAAGATGTAAACAGAAGCGATGTCGCTGTTGGGGCCAAGCTCCTTTTCAAGCTTCGAGTACAGATGAATATCGGTGAGCGGCTGCAGGTGCAAAGTCAGAACTTGCGCGGCGGGCTTCTCAAATTGGCCGGTATAAAAATCCGACACGAATGCGGGAAGCTTCTGCTCGACCTGCTCCGGCATGAAAGGCGCGCGCAGCAGCACATACGTGTGAAAGCCCGCCCAGGTTTTGGCTTTATCAACCCAATCGCCCGCGTGGGCGTAAAAAGTTGAAAGTGAAACCAAAAACTCAAACGGCATATGCGTGCGCGGTGAAAGGTCTCGCAGAACGCCGGTCACTGTTAATGGCCAGCTTCCGTCTACGCTCAACGTTCGCCCCATCGGATCTTCATCGCCAAAATATTTTCGCGCCATTCGCTGCGTGAGCAAAAGCGAGCGCGGCTCGCGCAAGGCGGTGGCCGGATTACCTTGCACCAACGGCAGCGAGAAAACTTGCAGCGCCGTTGAATCCGCATAGAGAACGTCGCGCTCTTCAAACTGTTTCTCTTCATAACGAAAAACCGGCTTGCTGCCTTCGAAAAATTTGATCCTGGTCAACTGCTCGATTTCAGGAAAAGCATTTTTCAACGCCGGCCCAACCGGCGGCCCAATGCAGGCCCAGTGCTTGCCGGTGGTCTTATACGAAGCGGTCACCCGATAAATCCGGTTGGCTTTTTCGTGATGCCGATCATAGCTCAGCTCATCGTACACGTAGAAGAGAATGAGCAGGCAACTAGCCATGCCCACGGCAAGGCCGGTGCTGTTGATGAAGGAATAAGCTTTGTGTTTCAGCAGATGCCTGACGGCGATTTTGAGATAGTTTTTGAACATAATTGCGTCCGAGGTCTTTTGTCCGAGGTCCGAAGTCATTTGTTGCACAGCGCAGAGGGCATGCGCATGACAACAAGAACGCTATGCGCTTTGCCCTCCACTCATTCCGTGTTGCGCAGCATCTCCGACGGATTCACTTTCGTGACGTTCCACGATTGCCGCCCGATGGCAATAGTCGCGGTGATTAAGACCAGCAGATTGGCGAGCAGAAACGGGCCGACGCCGGGCGCGGAGTTTCCAATAAACTTTTCGAAATTTTGCAGCAAGACGAAAACGCCAAGCACGCTCAACGCGGTTGCCAACGCGCCGGCGCCGAGCAGCAAAAACACAAATTCCCGATTGATGATAAGAAGAATGTTGGCCACCGAGGCGCCAAGCACTTTGCGCACGCCGACTTCTTTCATGCGCCGGGCAAAGTGCTGCGCGGCCAAGCCGTACAGACCCATGCAGGCAATGATCAGCGCGAGTCCGGCAATGTAGCCGAAGCTTTTCGTTAGCTTGTGAAAAGTCTGATAAAAGCCGTCGAAAACTTCGGTTTGAAAAAAATGATTGACCGGCATGTCGGGAAAAAGCCGCTGCCAGTCTTGCTCGATTTGCGCGGCGACTTGCTTGCCGCTTCCGGGTGCGAAGCGCACCACGAGATAGCTGAAGCCTTTTTCTTCGGCGCGAAAGAATAGCGCGGGACGCGTTGCGCCGGTGGCGAAAAGTTTGAAATCGCGGGCGACGCCCACGACGGTGTAATCTTTCGTTTCGAGGCGCACCGTTTTGCCGATGGCTTCGCTCCAGCTTTGTTTCTTCACAAAGGCCTCGTTGACCACCACCGCGTTTTCATCTTCGGCGCGGCGATGCGACTCAAAAAAACGTCCGGCATTCAAATCCAGACCGAGAACTTCTTGATAATCGGCGCCGACGTCAAAGCACGACGCTCTAAATTTCGTTTCGCCGACTTGAATGGTTTCCGGACGCCAGCCTTGTCCGACATGATTCGTTGAACCCGCGACGGCCAGCACGTTGGAGTTTTTCAATATTTCATTTCGCAACAAATGGAATTGCCGGCTGTCGTTGAGTTGCACGATCAAGGCCTGGCCGGGATTGTAGCCCCACGTGAGTTTTTCCCATTGCCGCACCATCGTCAAGAGCACCACGGTGATGATCACCGCAAGGAACGCCAGCACAAACTGCGCAGTGATCAAGCCGCGGCGCAAAATATTTTTGCCGGAAAATTTTTGCCTGCCGGAGAAAATGGCCACGGGCTTGAATGATGAAACATAGAGCGAAGGATACGCGCCGGAAGCGAGCGCCGTGAGCGCGAGCAATGCCGCGAGCATCAACCACAAGCCTGCGTTCTCCAACAACGAAAATTTTATTTTGAGCACGAAGTTCGCGTTGAGCAAAGGCACAAGAAACGCTTCCGTGATCATAAGCCCCAACAACAGCGCGATGAAGCAGAGCAACAAATTTTCCGCCATGAATTGCGCGACGAGTTGCTCGCGCTGGCCGCCCATGACTTTGCGAATGCCGATTTCTTTCAAGCGCCGCGACACACCGCCTAGCGAAATGTTGACGTAGTTGAAGCAGGACAACGCCATCATCGTTAACGCGATGAGCGAAAACATAATCGTCAACGCGGGATGAGGCGCCTCTGCGGGCCGCCGCATCACGTCGTACGCGCCGGGCATCGGATGCCGCAGATTGTCGAGCGCAAAAGAGATGACATTGGCTTCCGGGTTGCCGGCATTGAACGGCGCCAGATAACGCGCCATTTGCGGCGCAAGCATAGCGGCAGCTTCAGGGTTTTGCAGTTGCACAAAAACGCCGCCATTCGTGCGCGTTTTCCAATCTTGCAGTTTCAGAGATTGGTGCGCCGGGTGATAACCGGTCAAAAGGTCGAAGCCAAAGCCGCTATTATTCGGAAACGGCGCGGCGACGCCTTGCACGACAAATTGTTTGCGTTCTTGATCGTCGGTTACCAGCATGAGCGTGCGACCGAGGGGCATCTCCTCGCCAAAATATTTTTGCGCCATGTCCGCGCTCAAGATGACGGCATTCGGATCGGCGAGTGCGGCGGGATTGCCGTATTGCAACGGAAAAGTGAACATCGCAAAAAAGCCGGTGTCCGCATAGACGAGCACTTCCTCGAAGACATTTTCTTTGTTGAACAGCTTCACGCCTTCGCGCTGCATGCGCACCACGCGCTCGACTTGCGGAAAGTCCGTGGCCAGCGCCGAGGCGATGGGCGCGGGCGCATCGCCCCAAGTTTGCATCTCGCCGTCGGTTGCGGTTACGTATTAAACCATGAAGATGCGCTCGCCGTGCTCGTTAAAACTGTCGAGCGTCCAATAATTTTCCAAAAAAAGAAACACGGCGATGCAGCAAGCCACCGCAATGGACAGGCCGAAAATGTTGATGAGCGCAACGGTTTTGTTCGCGAGGAGATTTCGCCACGCGAGGCGGAAGTAAGTGGAGATCATTATGCGATTCCTCGATTTTTAAAAATTCAATAAGAAGAGCGAAAGGTGAAGGGAGACGGGCGAAGGGTGAGGGGCGCGCCCTTCACCTTTCGCCTTTCACCCCTCGCACTTCACTCGTACCGCAGCGCCTCCACCGGATTCGCCAGCGCGGCTTTGATCGCTTGTGTGCTCACCGTGAGCAGCGCGATGAGCAGCGCCATGCCGCCGGCGAGGGCAAACACCCACCAGCCGATGGCGATGCGATAGGCGAAATCTTGCAGCCAGAGGTTCATCGCAAAATACGCGACGGGTGTGGCGATGACAAATGCTGCGAACACGAATTTGACGAAATCTTTTGAGAGCAATCCGACGAGGCCGGGAATCGAAGCGCCGAGCACTTTGCGAATGCCGATTTCTTTGGTGCGCTGCTCGGCCATGAATGAAACCAGGCCGAACAATCCAAGACCGGCAATCACAATCGCCAGAAACGAGAAGGCGCTGAAAATTTCGCCCAAACGTTCCTCGGCCTTGTACTGCTTGTCGTAATCTTCATCGAGAAAGAAATATTCAAAGGGCCGGCCCGGCAAGAGCGCGCTCCACTTTTCACGCACAAACGCCATCACCTCCGTTGGATTTGACGGCTTGATCTTGAGCGAGAGATATTGAAAGCTTTGCGGGCGCAGCAACAGCATGAGCGGACCGACGTTCTCGTGCAGCGATTTGAAATGAAAATCTTTCACCACGCCGATGACCGTCGGAGCCGTGAAGCCGTCAAAAGTTTTGTCAACCGCACGATTGGGATCGGACCAACCGAAGGCTTTGACCGCGGCTTCATTCATCAGCGCATACTTGCCGCCCGCCTCCGTGGGAATGTCTTTGGAAAAATTTCTGCCGGCAATCACGTCGAGGCCGTAGGTTTCCAAAAAATCATGATCGATAAAGAGCAGATTCATTTGCACGCGATTGTCTTCATTCTCGCGCTCGCCGATCAAGTTATTGGAAACGCCCCGGCCCGGCACGCTGTGCGACGCGGCGACGCGCAAAATATCGGGATGCCGCAAGAACTCGTTTTTGATGGTTTCATATTTTTCCGGCAGCTCGTTTTTGCCGCGTGCGGAGAGCACCAGCATTTGCTCCTTATCAAATCCCAAATTCTGCGCGCGTAAAAAACGCAACTGGTCGGAAATAACCAAAGCGCCCGCAATCAACGCGATCGAGATGGTGAATTGCACGACGACGAGAACCTTTCGCAAAAGCTGCCCCGCGCCTGCACGAGACTTCCAATTGCCGCCGGCGAACAGCTTGCCTTTCAATACTTGCACCGGAACAAATCCTGAAAGCACGAACGCCGGATAGCTGCCCGCGAGCATTCCCACCACCAAAGTCAGCGCCACCAATCCCGTCGCGATGATCCCATTATTAAACGGATCGAAGTCGAGATTCTTGGCGGCAAGTTGATTGAAGAACGGCAGCACAAATTCCACGAGCGCGATGGCCAGCGCCGCGGCGAGCACACTGAGCAGCAACGCTTCGCTCAAAAATTGTCTGATCAACTGCGACCGTTGCGCGCCGATCACCTTGCGCAAACCGACTTCTTTGGCGCGCCGCGCCGAACGCGCGGTGGCGAGATTCATGAAGTTGATGCAGGCGACCAGCAGAATCAATGCAGCGACTACCGCAAAGACGTATACGTAGGTGATGTTGCCGTTCGCTTCCAGCTCATAGCGCAGATGCGAGTGCAAATGAATTGCGGTGAGCGGTTGCAAGAAAAATGTATAAACCTGATTGTTGCCGCGAATCGTTTCGCCCACGTAACGGTCGGCAACTTTGCTGATCTTCGCTGCGAGCGCCGGCACCGAAGCGCCTTCGGCAATTTTGATGTAAGTGTGCAGCATGTTTGCATGCCAGTTCTGCATAAAACGCTGCTCGCGCAGAGCAGAGAGCGCAGCAATAAACTCCGGTTTGAAATGACTGTTGTGCGGGAGATTTTTTAGCACGCCGGAGACGATATGTGGCCTGCCGTTGATTTCGAGCCGTTGCCCGACGGCGCTCGCCTTGCCAAAATACTTCGCGGCTTTTTCTTCGGTGAGCAAAACCGCATTCGGCTGCGCGAAGGCCGTAGTCGGATCGCCATACGCGAGCGGAAAACTGAAAATTTTGAAGAAGCTCGCATCGACCATGTAGCCGCGTTCCTCATAATCCGTTTTTTCCGGAGAGGCGCTCACCAGCAATGCTCCAGCGGGAAGCACTTGCGCCACGTCCGTGATTTCAGGATAGTCGCCGGCCAGCGCTTGCGCCAAAGGGCCCATCGTCGGCGCGAACTGCGTCGGCACGCCGCGCGTGTCGATGGTCATTGCCACGCGGAAGAGGCGATCCGCATCATGATGAAAGCGGTCGTAGCTCAACTCGTCTTGCACATACAACAGAATCAAAATGCAGCTCGCCATGCCCAGCGCGAGGCCGGCAATGTTGATCGACGCATGCGCTTTATGCTTGAATAAATTCCGCGCGGCAATTTTGAGATAGTTTTTAAACATCGCAGACTCCAATGTTGCGTACTCAGTTGTTAGAGATCAAATTGCTGGTTGCTGGTTACTCGTAGCGAAGCGCCTCGACCGGATTCGCCAGCGCGGCTTTGATCGCTTGCGTGCTCACGGTCAGCAAAGCGATGAGAAACGCCAGGCCGCCGGCGAGCGCGAACACCCACCAGCCGATGTCGATACGATACGCAAAATCTTGCAGCCACTTATTCATGACAAAATAGGCTACCGGCCAGGCAATGAGATTGGCCAGCAGGACCCACTTGCTGAAATCTTTGGAAAGCAGCGTCACGAGATTCGGCACGGAGGCGCCGAGCACTTTACGAATGCCGATTTCTTTCGTGCGTTGCTCCGTTGCAAACGCCGCCAATCCCAACAAGCCGATGCAGGCGATGAAAATCGTCAGAATGGAAAAGATCAGAAATATTTTTCCCAAACGCCGCTCGGCCAAATACTGTTCCTCAAAACCTTCGTCCAAAAATTTATATTCAAACGGCATCGCGGGAGCAAAGGTTTTCCATTCGGATTCCAGCAATTTGAGGCTATTTGCCAAGTCGGTGCGAGGAATTCGAACCACGACGCAAGAATTTGGAATCTCGTAAGAGTTTGACGCGTGGTGGAACAAGGCAAACGGCGTAATCGGCAAGTGCAGCGTCATGAAATTGAAGTCCTTCATCACGCCGATGACTTTATAATCTCTATTGTCGCCGCCGGGATAGGTTAGCGTTTTTCCGACCGGGTCATCCCAGCCGAAATACTTCACCGCCGCTTCGTTCAAAAGCACGCCGGACTCGTCCGTGGAAAACTCTTTGGAAAAGCCGCGGCCCTTAACGATCTCGATGCCGAGCGTTCGTAGATAATCCTCGTCGGCCATGTAAGAATTCAGTTGCAGGTCAAGCGGCTCGCCGCTTTGACTTGCGGCATTATACGTATCCTCAAAACTGAAATATGGCGGGACGGCGGTGGCAAGGGAGACCTCGAGAAAACGGGAATCACCTTTCAGCTTTTCCTTGAAAGCCTCGGCCTGCATGCCCAGCCGTTGATTGTCGTTAGAAATGATGACTATGCCCTCTTTATCAAAGCCCATGTCGGCTTGGCGAAAAAAATCCATTTGCTTCTGCACGAGCAACGCGCAAACGATCAATCCAATGGTGATCGCGAATTGAAAAACGACCAAGCCGCTTCGCAGTTTTTGATTTTTCTTGCCGGCCCGGACGACGCCTTTGAAAATTTGCACCGGTCGAAACGAGGATAAATAGAAACCGGGATAGCTTCCCGCAACAACGCCAACGAGCAGTGTTAGCAGGATCAAAGTCGCGGGCAGCCACGGAGTCTCAAAAAAATCGAGTTGCAAATTTTTCCCGGCGAGTTGATTGAAGGGGGCGAGAAACAACTCCACCAGGAACAGGGCAAGCACCATCGCAATGGCGCTGAAGGCAATTGCTTCAATCAGAAATTGGGCAAGGAGCATCGACTTCCCGGAGCCAAGCGCTTTGCGCACGCCGATTTCTTTGGCGCGGTTGGCCGAGCGCGCCGTCGCCAAATTCATAAAGTTGATGCACGCGATCAAAAGAATGAAAACGGCGATGGTGGCAAAAATATAAACGTAAACCGTATTGCCTACCGGCCCCAAACGATTACCGGTTTGCCCCGAGCGCAGATAAATATCGGTCATCGGCTGCAACACAAAGTTCCAACGGTCCCCGCTCGCGATCATTTTATCATAAGAAAAGCCGATGCGTTCGAACGCTGCGGGCGCATATTTTTTGACCAACGCGGGAATTTGGGCCTCGACGGCGCGGGCTGAGACGCCCGGATCGAGCTTCGCGTAGGTCGTCACTTGCATCCAAATCCAACTCCAATCGAAATGCGCGACTTCAGGATGCGAGGCCATCGAAGTCAGCAGGTCGAATTGCAAGTGCGAATTGCGCGGCGGAGATTTTACGACGCCAGTGACTTTAAAAACATTGTGGTACCTTCTCTTGCCGAAAATCAGCTTCTCTTCGCCGAGGGTCAGAATTTTACCGAGCGCAGGTTCATTGCCAAAATATTTGGCCGCAATTTTGTCGGTCAAGATCACACTATTCGGCTCGGCCAAAGCCGTTTGCGAATTTCCCGACAAAAATCCAAAGCTGAAAATTTCAAAAAAATTTGCATCGGCGCCGCGAATCAGAGGCTCGTTAAAAAATTTGTTCTCATAGCGCACGATCATTTTAGAGACCGGAAAGACGCGGGTCGCCGCAGCGACTTCCGGAATTTCATTGCCGAGCCGTGCGGCAAGCGGCGGCGGCGTGCCGGGACCAACGCCTTCGTTATTATTCCATTTGAAATCCCAATTCACGCGATAAATGTCGTCCGCATTTTTATGAAAACGATCAAAGCCGATTTCTTCGCGCACCCACAACAGAATGAACAGCGCACAAGCCAAACCCACGGCCAATCCGCTGATATTGATGGCAGAAAATAATTTATTCTTGATCAAATTTCGCAAAGCGATTTTGAGATAGTTTTTGAACATGATTTCTCCTTGCTTAGAGGGCTTAGGGCGGAGGGCTTAGAGCTTAGAGCTTGGACATCTCTTTCTCTTCGCTTTGTGCTCTTCGCCCTCTGCCATCAGTCAACCGTCAACGTTTGTTTGAAACTGGTAATTCTTCTTGCGAGCAAATCAAAAGCTTCCAAAAAATCATTTTGTTCTTTTTCATCAATCAGCTTTCTTCTAAAGATTTTTCTACTCGAGCCGATCAGCAATATCAAAAAGCTTATCGCCAAGCTCGATTGCCATCTGCCAAATTTCCAAACCTTGAAATCCGAACCTTGCCATAACCCACCTCCTATTTTGGTTCGTTCATTTGAATAGCTTTTACATCGTAGCGTTGTCTGCCCTCTGCTCTAAGCCCTCTGCCTCCGCCCTCTGCTCACTCATACCGCAGCGCTTCCACCGGATTCGTCAGCGCGGCTTTGATCGCTTGAAAGCTCACCGTCAGCAGCGCAATCGTCAACGCCAATAAACCCGAGCAGAGAAAAATTCCCACGCCGAGGTCGATGCGATACGCGAAGTCTTGCAGCCAGCGTTTCATCACGAAATAAGCAACCGGCCACGCGATGAGATTCGCGATCAGCACGAGCTTGATGAAATCTTTCGACATCAATCCGACGAGGCCGGCGACCGAGGCGCCGAGAACTTTGCGAATGCCGATCTCTTTCGTTTTCTGCTGCGCCATGAAAGAGGCCAATCCAAACAGGCCGAGGCAGCCGACGAAAATCGCCAGCACCGAAAAATATTTAAAAATCTCCGCGAGTTTCTGTTCTTTGCGATAAAGCATGTCGAACGCCTCGTCGAGAAAAAAATATTCAAACGGGCGGTGCGGCACGATCTCGTGCCACTTTTGCTCCAGCGCGGCCAGCGTTTCAGAGCTGTTTTTAGAATCAATCCGAACGACCATGTTGTCGCGGAAATGCGCGACTGGAGAAATCAGCAGCGCCAGCGGTGCGATGGCATGGTGCAGCGACTGCAAATGAAAATCTTTGACGACGCCGATGATTTTGCCCTCGCGCGGCTTGCCGGCGGCGACGCTCTCCATTTTTATCTTTTTGTCCACGGCGGAATCCAGGCCCAGCTTTTTAACCGCCGCTTCATTGAGAATAAACGCGTCTTGCGCATCGGCGGCATAATCCCTGGAGAACTCGCGACCGGCAACGATTTCCATGCCGAACGTGCGAATAAAATCATGATCGACGAGCAACGTCGGCATATTGAATTTGGTTGCCGGATTCATGCCTTCGGCGTGAATAAAAAAATCGTAATAGCCGCGTTCCCACGGAAAGTTCGATAGCGTCGTCGCTTGCGCCACGCCGGTTTGCGACAAGAAGCCGTTCTTGACGGCCTCAAAGTTTTCTTGCACCGCTTCGTCACGAATCGGGATCACGACGAGATGCTTTTTGTCAAAACCGAGACGATTGTTTTGAATGAAATGCAATTGCTCATTCACCACGGCGGTGACCGCAATCAACGTGATGGAAATGATGAATTGGGCTGTCACTAAAATAGCGCGCAGGCGCAGCGGCGTGCGGCCGCCGAGGCCGCTGAGATTTTTGCTCTGCAAAGCCTGCATGGGGCGGAAACGCGCAAGGAAAAACGCCGGATAGCTTCCAGCCAAAATCCCGACGAGCGCCGTAATCGCGAGCAAGCCTAAGACCACGCTCCAGTTGTTCAGGTAGCGCGAGGTGATCTGCTTGCCGGTCAGCTCATTAAAAAGCGGAAGAAAGAACTCGACGAGAGCAAGCGCCAACAATAAAGCCAGCGCGGTATAAAACAACGACTCTCCCAAAAACTGTTTGACCAATTGTGATCTCTGCGCGCCAATGACTTTGCGCATGCCCACTTCTTTGGCGCGGCTCG
>CAYNDW010000098.1:0-13146 GCA_964395375.1 uncultured Cytophagia bacterium | reverse complement strand
AATCGGTTCGTGCTTTGCAAACAATTCCTGCATGCTGTCATAGACCACCGCATGATCGGAGCGGCCCAAAGGATGCCGATCTTCTTTTGTGAGGTTTTGCCATTTCTCAAACGTCGCAGAAGAAGGATCGAGATCGAGCGCCCACACTTCATGAATGTTGATGTAATCGACCTCACCGTCGTTATAGCGGCCGCCGAAGATGATCATGCGCTTGCCGTGACTGTCGTAAATCGCAGTGTGGTCTTCGCGCGCGGGCGCGTCCGCCGCGGTGATGTTGCGCCAGCGCCGCGTTTCGAAATCAAACGCCCAGGTGTGATTCGTGGTGAAGCCGTTCTCACCGCCGAAGATGATCATGCGATGGCCGAGCGGATCATAGATGACCGTATGATCTTCGCTGGCGGGCGGGCCTTCATTCTCCGCAGCAATTTGTTCCCAACGGTGCGTGGCGAGATCGAGGCTCCACACTTCATCGAGATTTTCGTCGTTATCATTTTTGCCGCCGAAGAGAATAATTCGGTGCGTGATCGGATTATACATCATCGCGCAATCTTCCGCGGCGCGCGGCATTTGCGTGGAACGAGTCAACTCCGGCGTGAGATCGAGCCATTGGCTCACGCGATTGCCGTGCGTTGCTCCATTCGCCGCCGGCGCTGCAACCAAAGGTGCGGCGGCTTTGGTCTGCCCTTCTGCTTTAAATGAGGACAGCGCGAGAATCAACCCGAGGAACATGAAGCCCAAATGCAGTGTGCAACAGCGGAAGATTGCAGCATGACCTGCCGCGGCGCGGGCATGAGTGGGGAATCGCACAGGTAGTCCTTAGGATGATGAGCTGCACAGCAGGGAAATACGGCGGCCTCGCAGCGCGCCATTTTCCGGTTCTAAACACCGCAGGAGAACATGCCCATGCGTCCTTGTCTGGAAATGAAAATGACCTGAAGCCATGGTGCGATTTGCTTAGGTCATTTTCATGTCGATCAGTTTTCCGTTGCGGCGGGCAAAGGCTTGGCCTTTTGTGATTTGAAAATATACCATCACTTCATCAAGGTGCGGCTTTGCTCGCGCATGAATTGTTGCACATAATACGGGCCGCAGCCGCCTTTGCCGCTGCCGCCCGAACCTTTCCAACCGCAAAACGAGTTCACGCCCGGCCATGCGCCCGTGGTCGCGCCCGTGCGGCGATTCGCATACGTCACGCCCGCCTCGATATGGTCGAAGAAATATTGCAGCTCTTTTTTCTTGCCGGAAAAGATGCCGGCGGTCAAACCATACTCGGCTTTGTTGCTGAGTTGGATCGCTTCTTCGAGCGAGTTCACTTGGCCCACGGTCAGCACGGGCAAAAAGAGTTCTTCATAAAAAAGATGATGGTCGAGCGGCAAGCCGTCGATGATCGTGGGTTGCACGAAATAGCCGTGGGTGTATTCGCCGTCACGCAGCGCGTTGCCGCCCGCGACGATCTTGCCGCTCTTCTTGCCCTCTTCCACCGCGGATAAAAATTTATCGCGCGCGCGTTGATGAATCACCGGGCCCATGTACACGTCGCGTTGCGTCGGATCGCCGAGGCGCAGCTTCGCGGTTTTTTCGAGCAGCAATTTCAGAAACTCGTCTTTGACTTTTTTATGCACATAAACGCGCGAGCACGCGCTGCATTTCTGCCCTTGCAAACCAAACGCGGATTTCATCACGCCCTCCGCGGCCATATCGAGATCCGCGCTCGGCATCACTATCGCGGGATTTTTGCCGCCCATTTCAACCAACACGGGCTTGATAAAATCTCTGCTGAAATTGTGAAAGAGCTGCATGCCCACGCTTTTCGAGCCGGTGAAGACGATGCCGTCGAGATCGGGATGCTTTACCAACTCGCTGCCAATCTCGCGGTCGCCGGCGATAAAATTGAACACGCCCTCCGGCAAACCCGCGGCGCGATAAACTTCGGCGAGCTTGTAGCCGGTCAACAAAGTTTCGCGCGAAGGTTTGAACACCACCGTGTTGCCGCCGAGCAATGCGCCCGCGCTCATCCCGGCTGAAAGCGCGAGCGGAAAATTGAACGGTGCGATCACGGCCCACACGCCATACGGTCGCAGCACCGAGCGCGTGCGCTCATTCGGCGAAAGCCGCGCAAGTGGCATGGAGAAACCTTTCGCGTCCACGAGTTGGTCGGCATAGTAATCGATCAAGTCCGCGGACTCTTCCGCATCGCCCATGGCCTCGAAGCGATTCTTGCCTGCTTCGAAGCTCATGATCGCGCCTAGCTCATACTTTGCCTCGCGGATTAGATTCGCCGCGCGGCGCATGAGCTTCGCGCGCTTGCGATAGTTCAGCGCGCCCCACGCGGGAAACGCCGCCTTCGCCGCGGCCACGGCACTTTGCATTTCTTCGATCGTGGCTTGATGAAAATTGGCAAGATTGATCCGCGTGTCAATCGGGCTATGCGTGGCGATGAGCGCGCCCGCGCCCGCCACGTCCTGATTGTTGATCACGTGCGGATACGATTTGCCGAAATTCTTTTTCACCTTCTCCACGCCGCGGTCGAACTCGCGATGGAATTTTTCCAAGTTCGCGCCCATGGTGGAGTAAGTGATTTTGAACTGCTTCTTTGAAGCCATAAAGCTGCTCCTCTCTCAGATGATCATGCAATGAATTTGCTTACAAAGATGCCAGTTTTCGAAAATAATTTTCACTGTGCATCAATACCTTAGGGTTGAACACTCAAACGACCGGCCACAAATCGGCGCAGAATATCGGCAATAAAATTCTCGGAAGAAACGCCCTGAGCACTGGCTCTTTGCTGAATTGCAGCAAAATCTTCCGGCGGCAAATTGAGACTGATGGTTTTATTTGAAGACAGGGCTGCAGCCGCATAAGCCCGATAACGCTTAATCTCTTCCGCAACGTTTGCCACCGGCTGCCATTCACCTCTTTCAAAAGACTCCAGTAACTCCTGCTCTTCAGGGTCAATCGCATTGGACATCATGACGAACCTCCTAAATATTGTTTGGTAGCTTTCCGACTGGGAATGATTGTCGTCAAAACAATTTGCGCAGCAACATCAAAACGACAATGATTGCGCTCGTCATTGTGCCCACCCAAAGATACCACAACGAGCCAAGAGCCGCAAGCAGCATCGCGGCCGTGGCCCACGAAGCGTCGCGCGTGAAGGCGACGATGATCATGAGCCACGCGACGCCATAGAGGACAAAAATTGTTTTCATTAAAGTCGAGCGCGGCGCGATGCCAATAGCAGAAACGATTTTCGCCCACGGCCCAAGCTGGCCGGCATATTCACCGTTCTTCGGCGTGACATAATCGCCGACGATGAGCGCGCGCACGCCGTCGAAAGCCATCCAACCGGCTTCGGTGAGCGCGAGCACGACGATGAGCCATTTGAGAATCTGCATGATGACTCCAATGCGGTGCGAAGTCGGACTTTGCAAAAAATGCCTCGACTGTAAACGAGCTGCATTTGCAAAGTCCGACTTCCCCGTTGTTCATTCAACCCGTTTGAGCGTTGCCGACAAATGCTGTTGCAGCTCCGGCGTTTTCACCGTCGCCATTGCGACAACATAACGCAGCGTGTCGCCTGCACAGTGAAACGTGCGGCTCGAACGGAGCATGCGCGCATCGTTGCCAAAGACCACGCTTTCAAAATAGAGCGAAAGCATGTTGGGCAAATGCTCTTCCACAACGATGCCTCCGCGCAAAACTTCCACGCGCCCGCTGTTTTGGGCATTGAGAATTTCCAGCTCGCCAACATCGTTTGGTTTGATAAAGCCGCTTTCCCAATGCAACGCCGCGCCGGTGGCTTGCACCCACGTTTTTTGTTCAAAGTGCAGCACCGGCTCTTCGCCATTGCTTTCAAAACGCAACTCATCGAGATATGGGCAAGTGGTGATTGTTGGAAATTGCGCCAAGCCCTCGCCTTTCCAAAGTCCGAGTAGTGGCGCAAGTTTTTTGATGAGAGCCGCGCTCTGCTCGCCTTGGGAATACGCCGGAGCGCTTGGGGATTGCACGAAATCATTTGTCATGAAGCGACCTCGCCGCGGCATTCATTGCCTGCTCCAACAACGCGATGATCTCATCGATCTGTTCGCGCGTGACAATGAACGGCGGCGCAAGCAGAATCGCGTCGCCATTCGTGCCATCGACATGGCCCGTGTTCGTCCACACAATCAAGCCGCGTGAAAGCGCTTCGGCGGAAATTTTCTCAGCAACTTTCAAATTGCGAGCAAACGGCGCGCGTGTGGTTTTATCCGCAGCCATTTCGAGTCCGGCGAACAAGCCCTTGCCGCGCACTTCGCCGACGAGCGGATGCGAATGAAATCGTTTGAGTTGTTCGTGGAGATAAAGTCCCATCTCACGGCAACGCTCGATCAACTTGTGCTCTTGCAAATAGCGAATCGTCGCCAAGCCTGCCGCGCACGCCACGGGATGATGCGCGAAGGTTTGCGCGTGCATGAAATCGTTGCCGCTCGCATAGATCGCGTCGATCAATTCGCCGCGCGCGACGAAACCGGAGAGCGGAACATAGCCGCCGGAGAGACCTTTGCCCACGAGCATGATGTCGGGCGTGACGCCGTAGCTTGCAATCGCAAACCACTCGCCCGTGCGCCCCATGCCGCACATGATTTCATCGGCGATGAAGAGCACGTCGTGCTTGCGGCAAATTTCAGCAACGCGCGGATAGTATTCCGAAGGCGGCACCATCGCCGCGCCGGTGGAGCCGAGCACGGGTTCGGCCATGAATGCGGCAACGGTTTCCGCGCCTTCTTTTTGAATCGCAAGCTCCAACTCCTGCGCGCATTCATAATCGCATTGCGGAAACGTTTTGCCCCACGGACAGCGATAGCACAATGGCGGCGCGATCTTGGGATGATCGATATACAACGGCTGAAACAGCGCGCGATACGCCTGCCTTCCGCTCACGCCCATCGCGCCGAGCGTGTTGCCGTGATAACTCGGCATGCGGCTGATGATTTTGTATTTCGTGGGAATGCCCTTCGCCATCCAATATTGCCGCGCGAGTTTCATTGCCGCTTCCGTGGCTTCACTTCCACCCGAAAGAAAGAAAGCTTTGTTCATACCCGAAGGAGCGACCGCGCACAATGCCTCGGCTAACTTTTCAACGGCCTCGTGCGTGAACAGCATGCCGCTGACATAGCCGACACTCTCTGCCGCTTGTTTGGCAATCGCCTCGGCAACGGCTTGGTTGCCATGCCCGAGGTTCGCGACAATCGCGCCGCCGGAAGCATCGAGATAACGTTTGCCGTTTTGATCAAACAGACAAACGCCCTCGCCGCGCACCATGCAAGGATATTGCTGGCGCAGCTTGCGATAGAGCACGTTGCCGTGCGGGTGGGAATAGGTGTGGGTTGAATTCACGTTTGATCCAATTCGTGATTTTGTTCTGAAGATAGTCGCATTCAAAAACATGTTCCCAACGGATAAAAGCGGCCAACCGCTGGGCGCTTCAACCTCCGTTGGCAGCCTGCATCCGTTGGAAAATTATCTTTTATTGAAAATAAAATCTCCAATAGATGTCCTTTAAAGTTTGATTCATGAGCCTGTCAACGCTCTTATTTCCAAATTGGATTTGGCAAAGTTCACCAATAACCCTAATGGCAGGTTGGAGTATCGCAAATAAGTTCTCAGACGCGCAGCGTCGAACAACGTAATTTGATTTTGAATCGCGGTCACCCCACACAAGAGCCTATCAGCGATACGCAATGCTTTCACTTTGCAGAGACGAATCGCCTCGCCTTGATAAACAACCGGAATCGCGTAATTGCGATCATGTGAAAGCCCACGGTAATCGAGTTCGGCACGTAGCAAATTTTGATAAACGATCTTGCCGTAGCCGAGACCGTGCGTTTCGAAAACAAATAGGATCGCACTGCGCACCTTCGCCAAAAGCTGTCGATCAGCCGAAGTGATTTTGTCTTTGATCTCGCTGTAATCTTCCACGAATTTTTTCTTTTTCTCATCAAATGGGATGCGCTCAATTTCCGCCTTGGGCTTGCCGAAATTCACCAACATGCCGAGATCTTTTTGCCAGAGCTTCAATTCAGAGATGATCTGAACATAGTGATTCTGCAGAAAATTACTTTGCACCGACTTCAACGCCAAGATGATTTTATCATAAGCCATCACGTCCAGCTCAAAGCTTCTGAGAGGAACGCCGCGATGCAGCAAAGCCTTTCTCTCTTTGGAAACCGCGGGAACGCCATTGCGCGAAAAATTTTTGAGCAAGGCTTGATGATACGTTTCTTCATCCAACCCGACGCCTACTTCATTATGCACTTCATAGATGCATCCAAGAATCTTGCTCGTTAGGTTTTCATGCCGCAAGGCCATGGCTTACTCCCCTAAGTGAGTACCGCCTGAGTTAAAAGCAATATTCCAACCGAGGAAAACGGCCAACGGATAGCAAAGATTTTTTGTAACTCCGTTGGCAGCTTTTATCCGTTGGAATTGATCTTCGCTGTCTCAAAAAAAGATAAATAAATCCCCCCTTTCGTCCAAACGAAAACTCCGCTACGATTTCCTGTTGCGCAAAAGCGTTGAAGCATGGATCGAACAAAACGCTTGTATCCAAAACGGCTTCTACTATATTTATGCCCACAACGAAGTAAAACTCCGTAGAGTGCAAAGCAAAGGTGTCTGATGCGAATCGCCAAATTGGATTGGGACGACTATCGTATCGATCATATCGCCGAGCACGAGGTCGAGCCTGAGGAAGTCTGGGAAGTATGCGAAGACGCATTGCACATAGCTCGCCGCCAGGGGCATGATCGGTATCGTCTTTATGGACAGACGGCGGAGGGGCGATACTTGTTCGTGGTTTTGGAACATGTCGAGGGCACGATTTTCAAGCCGATCACGGCTCGCGACATGACGGTAGGTGAAAAACAAAATTTTCGGAGATTGCAAAAATGAACACGCTCGAAACGCCACAATTCAAAACGTATGAAGAAGAAACCGCGTTCTGGGACAATCTCGATACAGCTCCGTACATGGAAGACGACGGCGAGTGGTTTCGCTTTGAAACGCCGAACAAGCGCGCGATTCGCGTTGCCATTCTGCCCAATATTGCAACGGAACTCTCGCAACGTGCGCGGGCGCAAGGCGTTTCGATAGAAACGTTGGTCAATGCGCTTTTGATGGAAAGCATGCAGGAATCCGCAGCCACGAGTTGATCAATGCCTTCTTTGCCCACGAAAATTCGAATGTAAAAGCAGCGGAGCGTAGCTCAAATGAATGAACGCGACGAGGATCGTGAGGAGTGGATGCGGCTGGCGCTCGCCATATGGGACAGTCAATTTGTAGACGACGAGCCGAAGTATTCTTCGAACCTGATCAAGAACCTTAACCCCGCCTTCCCCAAAACCCTCAGCAACTACCTCTTTCCGAAACCGCAGTGCAGTACCCTCATCCCCAATAAGCAGCAAATGATGGCGCCCTAAAATTATTCTGCGCCGTAAGTCACGACAAAAAGATTGCATCTCTTCCCCTCTCCTTCTATATTCGCGCGCGATTCATGTGGGCGTTGCGCGCCGGCGATTTCACCACCGCATTTTCTGCGTGCGCCTGCTTTGAGAGCTATATATCTTCCCAAGCAAGCTGCTTCCCTTCAACCCTCTGCACAGGTGCGCGATGAAAACCGCAAGCAAAAACTTCCTACTCCTCGCCGCGGGCGCCGTTGTCGCCGTTTCCACTCTCGCCATGATTAACCCTGCAATGCTCTCGTCTTCCACCTCGACGGGCGGCAATGTTTATCAAGACATGATGCGCTTTAATGAAGTGCTCAACGCGGTCTCGCGTTATTATGTCGATGACGTGGATTCGCGCAAGCTCATCGACGGCGCGATTGGCGGCATGTTGGAGACGCTCGATCCGCATTCGGTTTTCATTCCCAAAGATCAACTCGAAGACGTGACCGAACGCTTCGAAGGCTATTTCTTCGGCATCGGCATTGATTTCACCGTGATTAAAAAATGGCCGACGGTGATTGCGCCGATCGCGGATTCGCCCGCGGATCGCGTGGGCTTGCGGCCGGGCGATCAATTGATCAAGATCGAAGGCAAGTCCACTTTTGATTTGAGCGAAACGCAAGTCATCGAACGCTTGCGTGGGAATCAAGGCTCGAAAGTCGTCATCACCATCAAACGCGCGGGCGTGGAAGAGCCGTTCGACGTGAATCTTACGCGCGACAAGATTTCGATTTTCAGCGTCGATCCCGCCTTTATGGTGGATAAAACCACGGGCTTCATTCGCCTCAAACGCTTTTCGAAAACGACCGCCGACGAATTAGAGCAAGCCTTGACGAAACTCGAAGGCCAAGGCATGAAGCAATTGATTCTAGATTTGCGCAGCAACCCCGGCGGCTTTTTGGAACAAGCGGTGAGCGTGGCCGATAAATTTATCGAGCGCGGCCGCAAGCTGGTTTATACGCGCGGCCGCATTCCGCAAGCGAGCGACGATTTCTATTCCACCGACGATGATCATCATCCGCCCACGCCGTTGATTATTTTGTTGGATCACGGCTCGGCGAGCGCTTCGGAAATCGTGGCGGGCGCGTGTCAAGATTGGGATCGCGCGTTGATCGTCGGCGAAACGAGTTTCGGCAAAGGCCTGGTGCAAAATCAAATCGGCTTGAAAGACGGCTCGGCCATTCGCGTCACGACTTCGAAATATTACACGCCGAGCGGCCGCCTCATTCAGCGGCATTATGAAAACGGCAACGCCGTGGATTATATCGACGAGGCGTATGACGACCTCGACCCCAATGCCATTGCGGATTCCGTTAAAAATCGCCCGGTCTATAAAACCGGCGCCGGACGCTACGTGTATGGCGGCGGCGGCATTACGCCGGACATCAGAATCAAATGGCAACTGCCGACGCAGTTTTTTTATGAACTCGCCATCAACCGCTCCTTCTTTGAATTTGCGAGCGCCTATGCCGCAAAGAATCGCGCGCTGGCCGCGAGCTTCGAAAGCTTTAATGATACGTGGATGCCGAACGAAGCGCTGCTTGCGGAATTTCGGCAATACGTGCAAACTTTACCCACGGGCAAAAAAATCAAATTCGAGCCACAAAGCTGGGAAAGAGATTTGCCCACGATAAAAGTGTGGCTTAAAAAAGAGCTCGCCCTGCATCTGTGGGATCGTGAAAAGTCCGCCCGCATCGAGATCACCGCGGACCCGCAGTTCAAAGAAGTGTTGCGCTTGTTTCCCCAAGCCGAAAAAATTGCCGCAATGGGCGAGAATGGGCCGAGGCAGTTCAAGAATTGAGTACCGGAGTCAACGCCCAGCGCTAAAAAAAATCTCTGCGGAATGACAGGTTGGAGGAGCAGCGGGTCGAATTTAATTTTCATCGCGCATGAAATACTTAAAGGCCGAACGGCGACGTTCGGCCTTTTTTTATTGCCGCAAAATTTTCTCTTGTGCTTTAGGCGCGTGCGTGTAATTTAACCGGGGTTGGTTTAACACGCCTCGGCTTTGTCATTCTGTAAGAACCTTCCCTCGCGCTTGCGGCGCAGTTTGTTTGTAAGCGGCAGACAAGCGCTAGGGAAGGTCCTTCCAGGATGACAAGGAGGAAAAGGAATCACCAGCAACCAACGACGAGCCAAATCTAACGCCACGGTGCAACCGTGGCTGAACCTCATTAAAAAATGCGAACGCAAAAATTCACAGATGAAAGAATCTTTTCTGCAACGCCTGCGCAAAGACGCGCCGCTGAACTTTGCGCATCGCGGCGCGCGCGCGCATGCGCCGGAGAACACGCTCGCGGCATTTGAGCAAGCCTTGGCGCACGGCGCGGACGGCCTTGAGCTTGATATTCGCGTGTGCCAAACCGGCGAATGGATCGTGATGCACGACGCCACACTCAAGCGCACCACCAACGGCCGCGGCTATGTGCGCCGCACGCCGCTCGAAAAAATTCGCCGTTTGGACGCTGGAAAATATTTTGACGAACGCTTTCGCGGCGAACGCGTGCCAACTCTCGCCGAGGTTTTGAAGCTGACACATGAGCGCTGCTTGCTCAACATCGAAATCAAAGCCTTGCCCACTTTGCCGGAACGTTATCTAGACGAACTGATCGAACTTTTGCAGCGGCAGCACGCGGCGCGGCGTTGCATTATTTCTTCGTTCAACCCTCTCGTGCTGCGCCGCTTCGAACGGCTCGCTTCGCGCATTCCCACCGGCTTGTTGTTGACCGCGGGTCTTTCACGCCAAAGCCCCAAGCGCTTGCTGCAAAAATTCACCAACGTGACTGCGATTCACATGCACACCAAAGTGATGAAGCCCAAAATGTTCGAGGCGATCAAAGCGCTTGGGCTCTACGTGATGGTGTGGGGCGCGGACACGCCGGCGCAGATGCGCGAGATGATCGCACTGGGCGTGGACGGGATTATCACCGATGAGCCGTTAGAACTCAGTAAAATTTTAGGAAGGGTATGATGAAAATGCTTTCGGTTAAAACTTCTCTCCCACGAAAATGGAACGGCCACGGGAAAAATCATTTTCGTGGGAGTGCTATTTTCGTGGGAAGAAGCATATTATTCGCATGCGCTCTTCTTTTCACTAAAAGCTTCGCGCAAGAATATCTTTGGCCCACGGACGCGAGCCGCTTCATGACTTCTTCATTCGGCGAGTCGCGGCCGCGGCGTTTTCATGCGGCGCTCGACATCAAGACGTGGAATCGCACGGGCTATAAAGTTTTCGCCACGCGCAACGGCTACGTCGAACGGATCAGCGTCTCGCCCTTTGGCTATGGGCGCGCGCTTTATTTGCGCTTGGACACGGGCGAAACCGTAGTCTATGCGCATTTGGAACGCTTCAACGAGCGCTTGCAGGAAATCGTCGAGCGCGAGCAAGAGCGCGAGGGGGCGTATCGCCTCGAGAAATATTTCAACGCCAACGAATTGCCCGTGCCACAAGGCGCCGTGTTGGGCTTCACGGGCCAGAGCGGCATCGGTGTGCCGCATCTGCATTTTGAACTGCGCGACGCGCAAAGTCGTCCGATCAATCCGCTGCACAAAAAATTCGGTTTGGTCGATAACGTCGCGCCTTCGATCAAAGCGATTGCCCTTTCGCCGCTTTCGGCGGACGCGATGATTGCTGGTGATTTCATGCCGCGCGTTTATCATCCCGTGCTGATCAACGGTCGTTTGACCATTCCGCAGCCGATTCTGGTGTATGGCAAAGTTGGCTTCGCGGTGGAAGCGTTCGATCGCACCACGGGGGTGACGAATCAATTTGCCGTGTATCGTTATCAGCTTTATCTCGACGGCCGCTTGCAATTCCAATCGCAGTTTGATCGCTTCTCGTATTCTGAAAATCGGTTGATCGAGTTGGCGCAAGATTATTACTTGTGGCGCAACGATTACGGTCGATTTCATAAACTCTATCGCGAGGCGGGAAATACGCTTGAGATTTATTCCAACCTCAACGCCGCGGAGGGGGCAATCGTCGTCGCCTAAAACGACCAAGCTGCCACGAGCGGCGCGGCGCAGGGCTGGTCGTGGGGCCTGCACGATTTCATGATCGTGACGGAAGATTTTGACGGCAATCGCACCACGGTCGAAGGGCAATTGCTCGCCGGCAGTTCGTTCGAGATTGCCGTGGCAACAATGGAAACGCAGACGAATCGCACGAGGCTCGAGTTGCGTTTGCCCCTCGCGCACGAGGCCAAAGCGATCGCCGCGCACATGATGCTCGAGCGTTGGCGCGGTACAAACAAACCGACGTGGCGAGCCGCCCGCACGGAGCGCGCCTCGCAGGAAGAACTGTTGCTTGCAGCCCTACCAACGGATAGCACGGCGTTGCCGCAGCCCGTGCCCCCGCAACGCGTGGAGCCGCTTTGGGTGTATGGCGAAGGCGCGAAGCTGTTGCGCGTGCAGGCGCAAGACCAGCACGGCGTTTTTTCTTTGCCCGCATTTGCGCAGGCGAGCACAGCCATTGAGGCTTCGCAGCCTTTTTATTTAGAAGTGAAAAAAGATTTTTTCACGCGCCACTTACGCTTGGAAGTCGTGGGCAATTTGCCGTTTCAAAATCGTCCGCATGCGATGTTCAGCGCTGGCGAGCATGCGCTCGCGGTCGAGTTGATTCCGCAGGAACCGAATCGTTATATCGCAACCGTGCCTTTGGCGCAGATTGCCGCGGACTCGGTGCTGTTGACCGTGACTGCTACGAGTATGAATGGCGCGCAATCCACGTGGGAAGAAAAATTCGGCAATGTCGCGCTCACGCCCGAACGCGGCGGAACTTTGGCAGCCGCGGATGGGCGCCTGCGCGCGCGGTTTGAATCCGGCGCGCTTTACGAGACGCTCTATGGCCGCGTGGTGATTGCGGCGGAACGCGCCGCGCACCCGTTGGTGCTTGGGCCGATCTATCGCATCGCGCCGCATGACGTTCCCTTGCGCACGCAGGCCGTGGTTGCGATCGCGTATCCGGATTCGGTGAGCAATCCCGCAAAGCTGGGCATTGCGGCGCGCAACGACTCGCGTGCGAATTGGAATTTTATCGCAAGCAAGCGCAACGCGTTCGCGCGCACCTTGTCGGCGGAGATTTCAAGCTTGGGAGAGTTTGCGGTGATGAGAGATGAGGAGCCGCCGCTGCTGCTGGTGCAGTCACCCTTGCCGGGCGCGCGCACGAAGACGCGCCGGCCGCAAATCAGTTGTCGTGTGGCCGATCAGATTTCCGGTTTTAATTCAGAGCGGGATATTCAATTGCGATTGGACGGAAAGCTCTTGATCGCCGAATATGATCCGGAGCGCGAGGTGGTGCAATGGCGCCCGAAAGTTGATCTCGCCCCTGGCACGCACGTGCTCGCCGCGCGCGCGGAAGATCAATGCGGCAACGTCACGGAGCGGGAGGTGCAGTTTGTGGTGCCGTAGTGAAGCAGATTGCAGCAAGAGCATTTTAAATTTGAAATTGAAAATTTTCAATTTCAAATTTTCCGTCAGAATGATTTCAAATCATTCTGTCTTTTGGAGAAAATATTTTATGAACCCGAGAGGCGAGCCATGACAAGAATTTTCTATCTCCATTGGAACGAAGCGGAACTTAAGCAATTGGTTGCGCCGTTGGTCAAGGCCGGTTATGAAGTGAGCGCTCATTGGAGCACGGAGGCGAATGCGAAGTTTGGTG
>CAYNDW010000097.1:0-13204 GCA_964395375.1 uncultured Cytophagia bacterium | reverse complement strand
ACAGCGCCCCACAAGGGGGCGAGACTACAAAAACTAAGGTAACAGTGTACTAGATTCGCGTTTGCAATCTTCGCCCACAAAGGGCGAAGGCGACAATAATCATTTAATCATTTTGTGAAAGATGCTCTTTATGAAAAAACTCTCGCTGCAATACGCTCTGGCTCTGCTGTTCTCGCTTATGGCGCTCCTCTCGTGCGGCAAAGCGGAACATGAAACCAAAACCGCAGAAGTCAAAGCCCTTGACCCAGCAAACATGGATAACACCGTCACGCCGGGCAAAGATTTTTTCCGCTATGCCAACGGCGCGTGGATGGATAAAAATCCCGTGCCCGCGGCGTTTGGTTCGTGGACGAGCTTTCATGTGCTTGATCAGCAAAACGATGAACTGCTCCGCCGGATTTTAGATGAAGCCGTGAAGCTGAAGAAAGTCACGCCGGGCAGCAATGTGCAAAAAATTCGCGACTTCTATGCGAGCGGCATGGACTCCGCGAAGATCGAGGCCGCGGGCAGCACGCCCATTGCCGCGGATTTGGCGCGCATCGCCGGGATTAAAGATCAAAACGATTTGCAAAAAGAACTCGCGTGGTGCCATCTCTACACCGTGCCCGCGATCTTCACCTTTGCTTCGGGCGATGACGACAAGAACAGCACGCGCGTCATCGCGCAAATTCGGCAAAGCGGTTTGGGCTTGCCCGACCGCGATTACTATTTCAATGAAGACGAGCGCACGCGGAAAATTCGCGCGGAATATCTCACGCACGTTGCGGCCATGCTGCGTTTGTCGGGCGAAGATAGCCTCGCCGCCGCGGCGAGCGCGCAAACCGTGATGCAAATCGAAACGCAATTGGCGCAGGCCTCCTTCACCGCGGTCGAGCTGCGCGATTCGGAAAATAACTATAACAAGATGTCGCCGTAAAAACTCGCCGTGCTGGCGCCGTAGATGGATTGGCAAAATTATTTTGCCGCTTTGGAGATCGCGCCGCCGCAAGACATCAATGTCGCGCAGCCAAAGTTTTTGCAAGCCGCGGCAAAAATGCTGCGCAACGTTCCGCTCGCGGATTGGAAAATTTATCTGCGCTGGCAACTCGTTTCGAACGCCGCGCCGTTTTTGAGCACGGCTTTCAGCCAGCAGAATTTTGATTTCTACGGCGCCACACTCACCGGCGCGCAAGAGCAGCAACCGCGTTGGCGACGCGTCAAAAACATGATCGACAATCTGCTCGGGGAAGCATTGGGCGAGTTGTACGTCGCAAAAAAATTCAGCCCCGAGGCCAAAGCCCGCTGTAAAGAAATGGTGCATAATCTCATCGCCGCATATCGCGTTCGCCTCGAACAGTTGGAATGGATGGATGACGCCACGCGCCAAGCCGCGCTGCACAAGCTTTCCACTTTCGGCGTGAAGATCGGCTATCCCGACGTGTGGCGCGACTATTCGGCATTGGCAATTGACCGCGACTCGTATTTTGAAAATCTCAAACGCGCGACGCTGTTTGAAACGCGGCGGCAGTTGCGCAAGATCGATCAGCCCGTGAATCGCACGGAATGGTTGATGACGCCGCCCACCGTGAATGCGTATTACAATCCCACGCGCAACGAAATCGTTTTCCCCGCGGGCATTTTGCAGCCGCCGTTCTTTGATGCGAACGCCGACGACGCCGTAAACTATGGCGGCATGGGCGCGGTGATCGGCCACGAACTCACGCACGGCTTTGATGATGAAGGCAGCAAGTACGATGCAGACGGCAATCTCAAATCGTGGTGGTCGCCGGCAGTGCGCGAAAAGTTTGAAGCGCGCGCCGCGAGGTTGGAGCAGCAATTCAACGGCTACGTTGCCGTGGATACATTGCGCGTCAACGGTAAGCTGACGCTCGGCGAAAACATTGCCGATCTCGGCGGCCTTTCGATTGCCTATGAAGCTTTTATGAAAACGCTCGAGAATAAACGGATGCCGCCGATTGACGGCTTCACGCCGGAGCAACGTTTTTTTCTCTCGTGGGCGCAAGTGTGGCGCAGCAACTATCGTCCGGAGTCATTGCGCTTGCAGGTGAAAACCAATCCGCATGCGCCCGCAAATTTTCGCGTCCTCGGGCCGCTCAAAAACTTGCCGGAGTTTTATGCGGCGTTCAACCTCGCCGAGGTCGATGCGATGTTTTTACCCGAAGCGCAGCGCGCGAAGATTTGGTGAGTGCGTTTGTAAGTTGTTCAGCCACGGCTTGGCCGTGGCTTCATCGCCTCAAATGCCACGGCGCTGCCGTGGCCGATCGATTAGGAATATTGCATGAACTCTGCACGCTTCATTCACGCGGCGCTTTTGTTTTATGCCGCGAGCGCTTTCGCGCAAACGCCGAGATTGTGGAATGGATTACGCCAAGGCCCGCACGCCGTCGGCTTCAAATTCGAACGGCAATTCGATCATGCGCGGCCTTATCAAAATGAACGCGAGGAGCAAGGGCGGCTTATCAAAAATCGCGGCCGGCCGATGCAAATGTTCATTTGGTATCCGGCAGAGACGAGCAAAAGCGCGAAGCCGTTGCGTTATGAAGAGTATTTGTATTTGAACGACACCGACTCTGAGCCGTGGCAATGGCGCGCCGAGCACAAGCAGGCCGTGTTGGAAAACTATGCGCAAGAGCTTGAGGCTTTCGGCGGCAATTTGCAGCCGTTGCTTGCCACGGAAACCGCGGCCGTGAAAGACGCGCAAGCGGCTCGCGGAAAATTTCCGCTCGTGATTTTCGGCGCGGGCAGCGGCACCGGCGGGCACGTTTACTCCGTGCTTTGCGAGTATCTCGCGAGTCACGGCTACATTGCGATTGCGCACACCGCGTTGGGATTGCAAAAAGGCGAGCGCTGGCCCTTCGACGCACGCGGCCTCGAAACGCAAATGCGCGATTTGAATTTCATTCTCAACTACGCGTATCGTCTGCCGCATGTCGACGCGGACAAACTCGCGCTCGCCTCGTGGAGCGTCGGCGGCGTTGCCCAGGCGCTGCTGCAAATGCAAAACACCGACGTCGATGCGCTGCTCAGTCTCGACGCGGCAACGGGCTATGAATATGGCCGCGACTTGATGAAGGCTTCGCCGTGGTTTGATTACAAAAAAATGCGCGTGCCTTATTTGCACATGCACGGCGAACTGCCACCGCGCTACAACGTGCCGAAGAATTTCGAGTTTTATGACAGCCTCGCAGTTGCCGAGGCGTATTTGCTTTCTTTCAAAAAACTTTTGCATGCGGACTTCACGGCGAGCTATGGCGCAGCGCAGCACACGCTGATCAAAACCGAGCGCAGCGCCGAGGCGATTGCGAGTTATGAAATCGTTTGCCAATATGCCCTGAATTTTTTGAATGCTTATTTGAAAGGCGACAAAAGCGCGAGAGGCTTCATCCGCCAAACGCCGGCCTCGCTTGGTTTGTCGGAAGTATTGAGCGATGTGAAAATGAAACTGCGAGAGTGAGAGAATGTTGCAGAGAACAACTTATTGGCTGAAGTTTGCGCTGGTGCTCGTCGCGTGGTTTTGTTTTGAAAAAGAAGCCGGCGCACAGGCAAACGAACAATATGCTGCCGCCGGCGCTGCGAGCCGCGCCGCAATTCAAACGATGATGCAAAGCTCGCAAACGCCGGCCGTAAGCGTGGCCGTGGCAATGAACGGCGAGATCGTTTGGAGCGAGGCGTTCGGCTTTGCCGATCTCGAACAAAAAAAGCGCACGACGCCGGAAATCCGTTTCGGCTTAGGCAGCGTTACGAAGTCCTTCACTGCCGTGCTCGCCGCGCGATTGGTGGAAGAAGGCAAGTTCGATCTCGATGCGCCGGTGGCAAAGTACCTTCCGCAATTTCCCCACAAAAATATCACGGCGCGTTTGATCCTTGCTCATCTCAGCGGATTGAACGACGCCTATAACAATGCGCATTACTATGAGAAGCGCCATTTGACGACGAGCGCGGCATTGGAGGAAATTCTCCGCGCGAACACACTCGCCTATCCGCCGCGCACGCGGCATGAGTATACGACAAGTAATTTCACCATCGTCGCGGCCAGCATTGAACAAGCGAGCGGAAAAGATTTCGCGACAGCGATGCGGCAATATGTTCTGCAGCCGCTCGGATTGCAGCGCACGTCATTCAATGATCGCACGCACCCGCTTGCGGAGGCGGCGGCGTTTTATGTGAAAGAAGGCAATCGCGTGATTAAAGCGCCGGAGTATGATCCGAGTTTCAAATGGGCGGGCGCAGGTTTATTGGCCAACGCAGAAGATGTGGCGCGTTACGGCGCCGCACTCTTGCGCGAGGGCTTTCTCAAACCGGACACGCGCGCGGAAATTTTTCGCGCGCTTAAAACTTCTTCGGACGAAGAGACAAATTACGCGCTGGGTTGGTACGTTGGCAAAGACAAAAACGGACGGCGCATTTACGAGCACGGCGGCGGCGGCCCCGGCATCTCTTCTTATATTCGTCTTTATCCGCAAGAAGACTGCGTGCTCGCGATTCTTTCGAATTTGACCAACGCGCCGGTGAATGGCGAAGTGGCGCCGATCGTAGCCGAGGCTTTTCTTCAAACAAAAAAACCGGCGCAATGAAAAGAAAATTGCTCTGGCTCGCCGCGGCATGCAGCATGTTTGCGTGCCGGCCCCACATGCAAGAGCGCTCCGACTTCGCGAAGCATTTCACTGAGGCCAGCGTCGAAGGCGCGTTTGTGTTGTATGATTTGCAGCGCGACAAGTATTTCGTGCATGACCTCGCGCGCAGCAATCGCGGCTTTGTTCCGGCCTCGACTTTCAAAATCTTCAACGCACTCGTGGCGCTCGAAACCGGCGTGCTTCGCGATGAGAATGAAACGCTGCAATGGGATGGCGTGACGCGCGAGGTTGCCGCGTGGAATCAAGATCACAGCTTGCGCTCCGGCTTCAAAGTTTCCGCGGTGTGGTTCTATCAAGAGATGGCGCGGCGCATCGGCCCGGAGCGCATGCAGCATTATGTGAATCTCGCGGGCTATGGCAACCGCGATATTCGCGGCGGCATCGACCTGTTTTGGCTCACCGGCGAATTGCGCATCACGCCGCGCGAGCAAATTGATTTTCTCGTGCGGCTTTATCAAAACCGATTGCCATTTGCGCAAAGCACGCTGACGATGGTCAAAGACATTTTTATCTTCGAACAAAATGAAAACTATGTGCTGCGCGGCAAAACCGGTTGGGCAGGTAAGACTGGTTGGTTCGTGGGATATGTGGAACGGAAAGAGGCAGTTTATTTCTTTGCGACCAATATCGACATCGCTAAAGACGAGGACGTTAAAGCGCGCATTGCCGTCACAAAGAACATTCTGCGCGACTTGAGATTGATCGAGCCATGAGCATGAAAGAAAATACCGAACACAAACGGCCGCGCATTGCCGTGCTCGGCGCGGGCTCGGTGGGCTGCTACTTCGGCGGCATGCTCGCGCGCGCCGGTGTGCCCGTCACGCTCATTGGCCGCGCGCCGCTCGTCGCGGCGATCACGCAAAATGGTTTATTCCTCGATAGCATAAACTTTCAACAGCGAATTACGGCAGCAGCTTCCACCGAGATCGAGGCGGTGCGCGAGGCGGACTTTGTGCTCCTGTGCGTGAAGACGCTCGATACGGAAAGCGCGGCACGAGCGCTCGCGCCGCATCTGCCAAGCCATGCGGTTGTCGTGAGTTTGCAAAACGGCGTGGATAATGTCGCGCGCATTCGCGCGGCAACGGGCCTCGAGGCGATGCCCGCGGTGGTTTATGTGGCCGCGGAAATGATTGCGCCCGGGCATGTGAAGCACACGGGCCGCGGCGATTTGATCATTGGCGCGCTTGAAAACTCCGAACCTCGTCTCGACGAAGTCGCGGCACTCTTTGTTCGCGCCGGCGTGCCGTGCCTCGTTTCAAAAAATATTGCCGCGGATTTGTGGACAAAGCTGATCATCAATTGCGCGTACAACGCGATTTCCGCTTTGGCTCGCGGCGCGCGTTACGGCCGCATGGTGCGCCATGATTTGACGCGGGAGTTGATGACAGCAACGGTCAAAGAAGCGCTCGCCGTGGCGCATGCGGAAGGCGTCAGCTTCTCGAATATGGATTTGATCGCCGTGAGCTTGAAACTTGCAGAGAAAATGGAGAACGCAACTTCTTCCACCGCGCAAGATTTGGCGCGCGGCAAACGCACGGAGATCGAGGTGTTGAACGGCTACATCGTGCGACGCGGCGCGGCGCTCGGCGTGCCCACGCCGGTGAATCAAACGTTGTATGCGCTGGTGAAGTTGGTGGAGGAGGGCATTGCATGAACGGCTACTATTGAAATTCGGAAATCTCAGTCAAAGTGTCTTGAGAAATTTTCGAGATCGTTATCAGCGCGCAAGGTTAGGATGTACTTTGGCATGTGAAATCACCTGTACTTTTGTATTTCCTTGTGAGCGATAATATCTTGCACAGTACGTGAACTAAACTCGCCACGATTGGCTTGCTCGATTCCGATTGTTATGGCTTCATCCAATTTGCTTTTTTTACGCTGCTCTTCGGCAACGATGCGCAAAACAGCGTCGCGTACAAAATCATGCGCATCGTGATAGCTCCCGGAAGCCACTTTTGCGTTAATGATTTGCTCCAGTTCATGGGAAAGTTCGATGGTCATGGGAATCTCCGTTGTGCATTTTGCTTGGCTTTGATTGAATCTAACAATAATTTTTGTAATTGCAAGCTTCTCAAAAAAACTATTTCGAGGAGATTCGAAGCATGAAAAGATCGCGAGTTGTTCTTGCTACACTCTGCCTAATAATTCTTTCCGCCTTCGCGACGGACAAAACCAAAACCGCAAACTGGTCGCAGTGGCGCGGCGCGGAAGGCTCCGGCGTTGCTCATGATACGAATGTGCCGACCACGTGGAGCAGCGCCCAAAACATTAAATGGAAAACGCCGCTTCCCGGCAGCGGCCATTCTTCGCCGATTGTATGGGGCAATAGAATTTTCCTCACTTCGGAAATTGAAGGCGAGATCGTGCCCGGCGCGCAGGCCGTGAAGCATGTCAATGAGGGGCAGGATTATAAACATCCCGATGCCGTGGCCGCGGATCGCCGGCACACGTTCAAAGTGCTCTGCGTCGATCGCGCTAGCGGCAAAATGCTGTGGGAGCAAACGGCTTATGAGGGCACGGTCTTCGATGATCGCCATCGCAAGAGCAGCCACGCCTCGCCCACGTGCGCGAGCGATGGCAAATATGTGTTCGCCTACTTCGGCACGGAAGGTTTGTACTGCTATGATTTCAACGGCAAGCAAATATGGAAAGCTTCGCCCGGCCCAATTGCAACGCTCGGCATGGGCACGGCCACTTCGCCCGTGTTATATGAGAGCTTCGTCATCTTGCAATGCGATGAAGACAACGGCGAAACGTCTTTCATCGTCGCCTATGATAAGAAGAGCGGCAAAGAAGCGTGGCGCAAAGAACGCAAAGTGCAAGTGAGTTGGACCACGCCGCTGGTGATTGCGGATGCGCAGCGGCCGCAACTGATCACCAGCGGCAATGAGTTCATCATTTCATACGACCCGAAAACCGGCAACGAATGGTGGCGCACGAAAGGCCATGAGAGCAACGCAATCGCGTCTCCGGTGACGGGCCACGGTTTGGTGATTATCTCCGCGGGTTTTCCGCTCAAGCGTATGCTCGCGGTCAAGCTCGGCGCGGCGGGGGAGTTGGATAGTTTGGACGCGAACATCGTGTGGCGTTATAACAAAGGCGTCGCGTACGTGCCTTCGGGCATTCTTTACGGCGATTATATGTACGTGATGAGCGATCGCGGCCAGCTTACTTGTCTTGAAGCCAAAACCGGCAAGCTGATATACGAAGGCGTGCGCTTGCCCGTGCCCGCGTCATTCACCGCTTCGCCGGTGGCGTGCAACGGCAAGCTCTTGCTCACCAGCGAAGACGGCGACACGTTCGTGATCAAAGCCGGACCGCAACACGAAGTGCTCGCGACCAATTCGCTGGACGAGCCGGTGTTCTCCTCGCCCGCGATTAGCAACGGCATGATCTTCATTCGCGGCGAGAAGCATTTGTACGGCATCGCCAAAATGTGAGGCGGCATGAAATCAACTTTGCTCCTCGCGATCGCGCTGGCGAGCTTTGCCGGCGAACAGCTTCATGCGCAAAATTCCGACATGCTTGTGCGCACAACGCTCGGCAAATATCGCGGCATGGCAAGCGCGGGACTTGCGCTGGCAAACGAGGCCTCCGCCCTTGCCGCGAATCCCGCGGGCTTGACTTATGCGCGCGGCGTGACCCTCGCTTTGAGCGCGGATGCGGCCATCCATTCCTATTCTTTGTTGCGGCGCAACAGCAACGGCACGGCGTTCGATTTGAATGCGCAGAAAACTAGCGCGTATTTTGATGACGCGGCGATCGCGTTGGCTTTCGGCTCGCGTTTCGGATTTGGCCTCGGCTATTTTCGCAAGCTGACGCCGTATCTCGACAATGATCGGCGCGCGATCACCGGCAGTGTGTTGTTTCATCAAACCACGAGCGGTAGCATTCATGCGCTCTCGCTGGCGAGCGGTTTCAAATTGAGCGAACGGATTCGTCTCGGCGCCGCGCTCGATTATAATTCCGGCACGATCACGAGCGCGATTCGCGGCGACAATCACGGCCGCGAAACGTACAAATGGGCGCGTTTGGAAAACGATTTTTCCGGTTTGAGTTTTCAAGCGAGCGCGCTGCTTCATACCGCGCGTTTGCGCGTCGCGCTGCGCGCGGCAACGCCTTCAAAGCTGGAGGTGCAGACGCGCACCGCAATTTCCGAAGATCGTGACTACGCCGTTTATTTTCCTGCCTACCAGCAACTCGATTTTGCGTTGCCCACCAGCATCGGGCTGGGCGTGGCATTCACCGGCAACGCGCGCTGGACATGGGCTGCGGATTTCGAAACGCAGCGCTTCCAAGCGTCGCCGTTGCAAGTGCATCTCTATGAATTTGGCGGCGCGCCGAATTGGAAAAACGCCAACGTGTTTCGTCTGGGGTTGGAATGGCTGCCATTTAAAAATGCCAACTTGCCGCTCCGCTTTGGCTATGCGCACTTGCCGCAGCTTTATGCTTCCAACCAAGCCGGCGGCGAACAAAACAACCTCGTGCGTTATGTCGACACCAAGCAAAACCGTCGTCATCTGCTCGCGCTGGGAACGAGCTTGGCCTTGCGCGAACTCATTTGGTCGTTCGGTGTGGAGTATAGTTTTTTGAAGTGGCATCGCGAGTTACAACTCGCGAACTCGGTGTTGGATGACTTCCGCGAAGTGCAGTATGCGATCTTCAGCACGTTGGAATATCGCCTGCACTAGCGCGGCGTCGAAAGTTATTCTTCAAAAACTCCATCACTTTTTTTTAGGAGAATAAAGATGAAGTTTCAAAGTTTGATCGTCGCGTTGCTTCTCGCGTTTGGCGTTTGCGGTTTTGCCGCGGACTAGCCAAATTTCAGCGGCGCGTGGGTTTTGGATAAAGACAAGAGCTTCAGCAATCAACCCGGGCTGGAGCAAACCATGACGATTACGCACGAAGGCGATTCGCTCAAGCTGGTGGGCAAACAAAAATCCGTGCGCGGCGAAGTGGATTTGAACGAGGCGTACGCGCTCGACGGCACGCTAACGGATTTCACGCCCGCGAATCCGCCCAACTCCAAAGGCAAGCGCAAGGCATATTGGCTGCCGAATCATAAAGGCATTCTGGTGGAAGATGACATCACCACGGACTCGCCGAACGGACCGACGACGCAAAAGATTACGCGCAAGTGGCGGCTCTCGCCCGACGGCAGCGTGTTGACGATTGATTATTTCATCGATAACGCGCGCGGCTCGTTCGAGAGCAAGCGCGTTTTTATTCGGCAAAAGTAATCCGAACGTTCAGCCACGGCTTTGCCGTGGCTTTTGATTTACGGTTCAGACTGTATCCGCTATATTCGTTCAATCCACTTACAGAAAAGTTTTTTTTCAGATGACAAGAAATAGAATGGCCACCGTGAAGATTGTGCCGGAAAATTTCAAACTCTTTCGCGCGCCCGCTTTCGACGATCTCGAGTTCGCAAAGGTCTCGCATCAAACGCACGTGTATCCTCGCCATTGGAACGAAACCTACGTCATTCAAGTCGTCGAGCAAGGCATCAATGAATGCGAGTGTCGCGGCGCAACGCATCGCGTATCAACCGGCAGCATTTTATTCATCAATCCGCACGAGATTCACACCGGCTGCGCAGCCGGTGCCACGCCGCTCGTCTATCGCTCGCTTTATCCCACGCCGGAATTGCTCATCGACGTGGCCGCGCAATACCGCGATCGCAACGCGCCTCTCCCCTTCTTCCCGGCTCTGATTGCCGAGGATGCTAGCCTCGCAAAAATGTTTTTGAATGCGCATCGCGCGTGTGAAGCCGGCGCGGACGCGCTCACTTCGCAAACGCTCCTGCTCGAACTGCTCGCGTCAATACTGCAACGCCATGCGGAAAATCGTTCGGCATTACCCGCGCTCGGCAACGAGAATCTCGCGGTGAAACGCGCGAAAGAATATCTCACCGAAAATTTCAACGCGAACGTTTCTCTCGCAGCCCTCGCGAAGATTGCCTATCTCAGCCCCTTCCACTTGTTGCGCGCGTTTCGTAAAACCGTCGGATTGCCGCCGCACGAGTACGTGCTCAATCTGCGCATCCAACGCGCCAAGCATCTTTTGCTGCAAGGGCGCACGCTCTCGGATGCGGCATATGAAACCGGCTTTTGCGATCAAAGCCATTTCAATCGTCACTTCAAACGCATCATGGGAATCCCGCCCGGACGCTATCTCAAAAAGAGCAATTTCGTACAAAACCTTTCAATTGATTTGCAGTAAATTGTTTGGCATCGCGGGCCGTATCCGCCCATTAAACAACTTGCTCTTATCAATTACAGGAGATTCCTCCATGCAAAGACCATTTCGTTTCAATGCAGCGTTTCTCTGCGCCGCTTTGCTGCTCACCGCAATTGCCGGAACGAGAGAATCGCAAGCGCAATCAGCCGCAACAAAACTCGAATATGTTTGCCCGCCGTGCGGCAGTCCGTGTGACAATGCCGTTCATGAAAAGCCCGGCGCGTGCGCGACCTGCGGCATGAGCTTCATCATCAAAGGCAGCGCGCCGCAAGTGAATCGGCCTTCGCGGCAAAGCGTGCTCGCGGGTGAGAAAAAAGTAGCCATTTTTATTTTCGACGGCGTGCAAATCATCGACTACGCCGCTCCCTATGAAGTGTTCGGCCAGGCGCACTTCGAAGTTTTCACCGTCGGCGAGAACACGGAGCCGATCACCACGGCCATGGGCATGCGCGTGATTCCGCGTTATGATTTCACCAATCATCCTCCGGCGAATATTCTGCTCATTCCCGGCGGCGAAGTGCCGCAGCATCATGACAAGCCGAACGTGCAAAAATGGCTTCGCGAAAAAACCGCAACCGCTGAGGCGGTGTTGTCCGTTTGCAACGGCGCATTCTTTTTAGCCAAAGCCGGTTTGTTAGATGGCTTGGAAGCCACAACCTTCGCGTCGCTCATTCCCGGCTTGCGCGCTGCTGCGCCGAAAGCCAACATCGTTTCGAACAAACGTTTCGTCGATAACGGAAAGATCATCACCTCCGCGGGATTGTCTTCGGGCATGGACGGCGCGCTGCACGTGATCGAAAAACTGATCGGCAAAGGTTACACGCAATCGGTTGCAACAAATCTCGAATACGATTGGGATCCGGAAACCAAATACGTGCGCGCGATGCTGGCCGATCAATACATGCGGAGCATGTATGCCATCATGGGCAAGTATGATCGCGAGACTCTCGGCCATCAAGGCGATGCAAATTCATGGGAGAACAAATGGCGCGTGTATACCGAAGCCTCGGCGACGGAAGTATTGACGGAAATCGATAGCAACTTGGCATTGCAAGATAGCTGGAAAAAGCAAAGCTCCGGCGCGGGCAAAAGTTCATGGCGCTTCACCGGCAATGACGGCAAAAGTTGGAATGCCGCGGTGAGCGTGGCAGCGATTACGGGAGCGCAAAATCAGCTTGGGCTCGAAGTGAAAATCGCGCGCAGCCGTTGATGCTGTTCAAGCTTCTGAAATTGCCATCCAAACCATGTCATTCAGTAGGATTCCTTTTTTGCTCTGGGCATTGAGTCCAGTGCTCAAGAAGATTCCCGCTGAATGACACTGCTTGAGGGATTGCCTTGTTATCGACTTTGATCGCAGAATCTTTTTCCTACGGAGCACGCATGCACTCATTAACGATCATCACTTTGCTTTTCAGCATCTTTATTCTCAATTGCAGCTCGGAACAAAAACCTTCCGCGTCGAACGGCTTGTCATCAACCATGCGCTCCTATCAAAAAGCGCAAGCGGTTTTGAATGCCGGCATTGAGGCCATGGGCGGTTTGGAAAAAATCAAAGCACTCGAAAATGTTTCTGTCGAGTATGACGGCTTGCGCCACATGATCAATCAAAGCCGCAAGCCGGAAGGCCCGTGGGATAAAGAGCCGTCCACCGGTAAAGTTATCATTGATCGCAAGCAGAACCGTTTGTACAGTTTGAGCAGCAACTCCTATCCCGGCATCGGCGCGTTCGGAATGAGCTGGGCTATCACGGGCCGCGAAGGTTTTCATATCGATGCGTACAGAAATCATCACGGCAACGAGATCATGAAATTATCCGACAACGAAACGGATTGGCCGTGGGCCGCGAACATGCGCTGGCTGCCGCCGCTATTGCTCCTGCAAGCTTCAGAGATCAACACAAGTTTGCGCTGGATTGACGGCTTTCAAAAAGACGGGCGCGCGTTTGAAGCGATCAGCTTTGTGCAACCGAATAGCGCCACGCTCGTTTTGATTTTCGACGCGACTACGCATTTGCTCGAAGGCTATGAAACCGTGCGCGAGGACGGCGTTTTCGGCGACGTGACGGACTTCATTCGCTTCGCGGAGTATCAAGATTTCGACGGCGTGAAGTTGCCGACCAAACGCACGGATTACTTCAACAATGAAATTGCGCGCGAGTTGACGCTGAAGGTCGAAGTCAATGCGCCGATTGATGAAAGCCTTTTTAAAATTTCAGAAGGCTATGAAACGCCGAAGGAGAATGCGAATGAAGGCTACACGCGCATCAAGAAAATCGGCGAGGGCGTTTATCTAGATCAAGATATGTGCGGGATTATGATCGACGAATTTAA
>CAYNDW010000096.1:0-13204 GCA_964395375.1 uncultured Cytophagia bacterium | reverse complement strand
TTCATCCAGCTTGAAATTTTGCATGCCCACACGTTGCCGCGCGGCTTCCAATTCTTCCGGCGTGGGTGTGCGCGGCGATTTATCTTTATTAAGCCAGATATCCACGAGCGGCCCGACCGTGATGTCGAATGCGTCATGCGTTTCTTTATGCACGCGCAAGCATTGCTGCACGCACTCAAATGCGGCCTCACCCAGGCTGATGGTCTCGCTCTGCGCGAGTGCATTGATGCGCGCGATGTCGCTGTTGGGAATGAAGCGGCTCAACTCTTGTTCGAGCCGGTCCAGTTCATTGAAGGCCTCGAACGCGGCCTGCTGCGCATAGCCGAGGTTTTCGTGTTGAATAAAAATTTCGAACACGGTCGCCATGGCTTTATGCGCGAAGCGATGAATGCGGTGCGCTTTAAGATCGGCACTGAACGAAGAGAAGTTGAAGGATTGCGGAGGCATATTGAACGCGGTATCGTAAAGAGCAAAGAGATTCTCCCAGCGGATAGATTAAATCCAACGGATAAAGCTTTTGGCTTTTCATCCGTTGGGAGAAAGTTTTTGGGGATGATTGAAGTTCATTTCTTGAAAACGATCCCACAACTCCTTCGTGACATAGCCGCGCAGCTCAACGCCGTGCCGCAGCTCGATATAATCATCAAACAGCGGAACGTACAACTCGCGCGCGCCGGGCGGAGGCAATTCATACAGCTTGCGCACGAGGGCGCTTTCCACTTTCGGTGAAGCGAGAATGACGGGCGCAGCAGGCGCTTGCTCCTCCACATGATTCCACCAGCCGATATTCGGAAAATCGCGCAAGTACCACGGCAACGGCCAATAATCAGCTTCGGGACAGATGACTTGCACATACATCCTTTGGCTATCGGGATGCGCGCTTGCCATCTCGCGCACGCGCTGCACGATTGCAAACACGTCGGTCGTAGGATGCGCATAGACATAGGGATTGGAAGCGTCGGAGTGATATTTAAAATTGTTTTGATACGCTTGCCAAGCCAGGTTCGCGCCGCCGAGGAACAAAGCGCCGATGACAACCGCGCGCCGCGCGCGCTGCGACTGCGCTTGCACGAGCCACACGGCGCCGAACGCAGCGAGCAAAATCATGCCGTGATAAAAGCCCAACAGATTCCACGGCGTTTTGTAGGGAATGAAAGCATAGATGATCGTCATGGCGAACGTATAGAAAGAGAGGAAACGCAGCAGCGGAAGATTACAACCCTCTATCCTTCGCCCAGCCAGCGCTGCCCTTGCGCCGATGATTGCGAGTATGACAATGAATGCTTCGCTCCACAATGGGCGATTTTCATAATTCGTATAGAGCAGCCATTTGAAATAAGCATACCAGGGATGCAAATGCCAGCCCTGCTCACCCGCGCGATTGAGATAGGTTTTGTAAGTGAGCACGGAATCAATGATGCCGGCCGGGTGAGTGAAGAAGGAGGAAAAGAATAACGCGGAGACGATGCCGGCAACCGCAAGCGCGGCGAGCATGTGCCGTAAGCGAATCGCACTTCCGAACATTCCCCCCTTGAGGGGGGCAGGGGTGTGTGCTGTTGGTTCGTCACGCAATGACACCCCCCTCAAGGGGGGAATGAATAAGGTGAGCAACAATGCAACGAACATCGCAGCGAGCGCGATAATGAACGTCTCCTTTGTCGCGTGCATCAATCCGATGAACACGCCGGTGAGCATCGCCCAATGCCAACGCGACTGCTGCGCATAACGATAGCCGCAAGCGATCACGCCAAACGTGAAGCACACGAGCAACATCTCTTGAATGTAGTAACGGCTATAAAATGTCATCGCCTGAGAGAGGGCAGTGAGCCATGCCGCAACGACAACCACCGGCCGGCTCAGTCCTTCTTTGAGCCACACCAGCATAACAATAAGCGCGAGGCCGAAGAACACGGGCACGCTGCGCAACGTTGCGTCACTCACCTTTGCAAGCTCTCCGTGCGCGCCAAGCCATGCCGGAATCAAGCTGAGGTAATTGAGCGTGGGGCCGTGATATTCGAAGGGATCGTAATGATAAGAGCCGTCTTGCAGCAGCGCGCCAAACTTGATCGCATGCACGGCCTCATCCCCGTGCATGGGCCGCACGTTCAAATTGGGAACGCGCAACAAGAGCGCGAGCAGGATCGCAAAGAGGAAAAGCAGGCGAAGAGAGGGCATGGAGTGTTGGAGTATTGGAGTGGTAGAGGCTTGGGATTATTGGAGTGAGGGAGCGTTGGAGTGATGAAGTTATCGAGCACTGCAAGCCATCACTCCATCGCTCCCTTACTCCAGCACTCCATCAATCCACAACTCCAATGGAGTCTACTTCGCAGGCGTGCCGTGGACTTCGACCTCGACGTAGTGATTGAGATCGTTGTTGTTATTGCCCTTGCTATAGAGCCGCACGTAGCGCGCGATCACGCCTTTCGCGTCGATCAAGCGGCCCTCGGAAGTTTCGATGTAGTTTTTGTCTTTGCCCACGCCGAGGCCCGAGGTGTTGTCGTGATCGTTGTTGTAAACGGTGCGCACGTTTTTGACGAAGTCTTTATCGTCCGCGACTTGCACGACGACGTCGAAATACACGCGCGCTTGCTTGTGAAAATGCCAAACCACGACCGCATAGATGTTGTGCGGCGCTTTGAGGTCAATGGTCACGTGCTGCTTGAACGGCCCAAGCTCGACGTAATGGCCGTCCGGCGCTTCTTTGTCGCCGTCGGTGATCATCGCGATCTCGCCGATGATCGGCTCTTCATCTGTGCTCGACACGGGCTTGTTGAGCGAAATGTTCTTCGCGCCTTCCGGAGCCAGAAACGCTGGGCGCGGCTTGCCGAGCGGCTTTTCGAGATTCGGCACTTGCATGTTTTCCGGCGTGCCGATGAACATGGGCTTGGGCAGCACGAGCGGAATCGGCTTCAGGTTTTGGGCGCTCACGGTTTCATTCAAACAAAAAAACAAGGCAGCCAACAACAGCATAGACTTGCCAATTGACATAAGACGCTTCTTCATTGCACAGCCTCCGAAAGATGGGTTGATTAAATTTAAAAACGATTTCACTCATCATAAAAAATCATTCCCACAAAAATGCTTTTCACTTTCGTGGCAATTCCATTTTCGTGGGGGCAAAGCGCGACTCAGGAATGCAGGATTTCATCCCAATTGCCACGGGCTGCGCATCGGTCTCGACAGCGCGCGATTCGCTTCATCATCGTCGCGAAAACATTCGGCCTCCGTGTCCCAATGGAGCTTGCGCCCGAGTCGCATGGCAATATCGCCCAAATTGCACAGCGTGTTTGAGCGATGGCCGATAACTACGGGCGTAATCGTCGCGCCGCGCGATCTAATGCAATCGAGAAAGTTTTGTTTGTGATTATTGCTGCGATAGAGTCGCGTTTCGTTCGGGCCAATGCTCGAAGTCGCGAGCGTGTGCGGATGCGTTGTCAGCGCGCCGCGATCAACGTGCACCCAGCCTTCGCTGCCTTCGAACACCACTCCCGGTTTGTGTTGCGTCGTGCTCGCGCAGATGAGCTGCACCTCGTTGGCATAAGCGTATTCCACGCGAAACTCGCCATGCACGTCCCACATGCCTTCGTTCGGAAAAGTCGTGCGGCCTTCGATTGCGAGCGGGCCGGTGTGCTCCGTGCCCATGCCCCATTGCGCAATGTCGAGATGGTGCGCGCCCCAATTTGAAATCATGCCGTGGCAATAATCCGCGACGCACATCCAACCCGGTCGGCCATAGTCCGCGACCGGATGCACGCGCATCTCCGCGTAAGGCTTCAACGGCGCAGGCCCGAGCCACATGTCGTAATCAAGGCCCGCCGGAGCCGGCGAGAGTGCAAGCGCGCGCGTTGTCGGATCCTTCGGCAAACCGACTCGAACTGTATGCAATTTTCCGATGCGACCGTTGCGCACGAGTTCGCACGCAAAACGAAAGTTGGCCTCCGAGCGTTGCTGGCTGCCGATTTGCGAAACGACGCCATAACGTGCGACGGTATCGCGCAACACACAGCCTTCGTGGATCGTGAACGTGAGCGGCTTCTCCACAAAAATATCTTTGCCTGCTTGCGCCGCGGCAATCGCGAGGAGCCCGTGCCAATGATCCGGCGTGACGATGGCGACGGCATCAATATCATCGCGCGCGAGCACTTCGCGGAAATCTTTATAAACGGCGCAGCCTTTATAACTGCCGTTCGTGGCACGGCCTGCGTAATGCGCTTCAACCAATTGCTTCGCCTCACTCGCGCGTTTGGCATCGACGTCGCAAACCGCGAGCACTTGCACTTCTTCGAAGCCGAGAAAATCTTGCAGATCGGCGCGGCCCATGCGCCCAACGCCGATGCAGCCGAGGGTGATGCGCCGACTCGGCGGGTTATTGCCCAACGCCGTGGCCGGAACGATTGTCGGGCAAGCGAGCAAACAACTCGCGGCAAAAGTTTTTTTAAGGAACGCGCGCCGTGAAAAATGCGAGGGCGTGAGTTGTTCGTTCATCGCGCAAGCCAATAACCGAAGGCGAATGTTAGCGACTAAAGGAAGGTTTCGAGCAGTGGTTTCGCGTATTCAATTGCGCTGGCTCTGAAAAATAAGCGTCTGCAAGTCTTCGGGCTATGAGCCGTCTGCTTCAATTTCGACGACTTTGAGCGAGAAGCTTTTGCAATTCCTCGGGATTTTTGCCGGGGAACAGCAGCTTGAGCAAGCTTTCTTTTCCGCCCAAAGCGGAAATCATGTCTTCTTGGCTCAGAGCGGAAATTATCTCTTGCTTGCTCATGTCCTTCAAACGTTCTTCTTTGCTGAGAACGTTTGTAACTTTTTCGATGCCGATGGCTTCGATAAAGCTGCGCATGGATTCGGGTCTGATTCCGAGTTGTTCCATAAGTTTGATCACCTCGTTTTTCTCTTTCACGGGCGAACGATTATATGCGCTTCCGCTACGAATTGCAAGAAGTATCTCTTGCGCTATTTGCTTCCCGCGCGCGCGTGTTCCAGCGTGATCAAATACAAGTGCAGGATCAGCACGAGCGTCAAGCAGAACGCGCCGTAGCGATGCCATTGCAGCAGCGCGTGCTGGCCTGCGGTGCCGAACCAGGGATACATCATGAGCACCACCGAGGCGAGCACCGGCACGGTGAGGAGCAGCAACAACCAGAAAGAAGCCTTCTTCCAGAACGACATGCCTGCGGCAAAAATATTTTTGTTCGTGAGTTTGCGCCGCACGAACTGCCGGAAGTAATCCCAATCGGTTTGATTAAAAGTTTGCCGCTGCGCATACATCAACGTCAATGCAACCGCACCCACTGCAAAGATTGGCGCAAGGGTGACGTGTACGATCATCAACACGCCGGACATGTGCCAACCGAGCAGCAGCACCGGCGCGAAGCCGGTGAAGGCTAAGATCGCAAAGAGCAGCAGACTCACGCGATAGATCGCGCTTTTGAGATCGCGCAATGCGAACAGTTTGCGCAGCGCTTCGCCCACGGTTTTGAATTGTTCCTTCCACCACGCGAACATGGCGCCGCGCTCTTCCGCTTTATCGCGATAGGCCCACGCAATGCTCGCGAAAGCGACGACGAATCCGGTGATTGAAATTATACGAAACATGGTTGCTCCCTTTGTTTGTAGTAGCTCCTTTAGCTCCTTTAGGAGCAGGATACCAATAACCTCTAAAGATTCAAATCAGAGCAAAAGAAAAAATCCCAACGGATAAAAGCGCCCAACGGACGATCGAATCAAAATCCGTTGGCCGCTTTCATCGGTTGGACATTTTTTAAAACTCATAACTACGAACTTTTCTCTTCCGCCAAAACTTTGCTTAAGCGCGAGAGGCCCTGCAAGCCATACGTCAACAACACGCCGAGGAGCACAACGCTCGCGGCAATGATGATGAGCTTCAACCACGGGCGAAATAAGAATGACATGGAAAATGCCCACGGGAAAATCGCCGCGATGTCTTGGAAGTTGGTCATGCGCAAAAACGTGCGCGCGACGGTGGAAGTCGCTTCCACCTTGCCGGCATAAAATGGCGCGTCGGTCGCGTGGCAATCATTGCAGCCGCGCACGCCGAGCGATTGCTGCGCCGGGCGAACATCGTGCGCAATCGGCCACGAGTATGCTTGCGCGGCCTCATGCTCTTCATGCACGAGCTTTTTGTTTTTATCCAAACGATGCAACTTGCCGCCGCCGACATACACCGCCGCGCTCGCCGTCGCATCCATCGTTGCCAACGTGTCGAGCACCGCAATCATTGCGGAGTCTTGCAGCGTGGCCCAGCCGCCGATTTGCTTGAGCGTGTCGCTCACATAAAAATCCATGAGCAGCGGACGCACCACCTCGGGCAGAATCGGCGCAAGCGCTCCGGCTTTTTCATAAGCCCAAAACGCGGGCCACAGCATTTTGTGCGGCGCGAATTTGCCGTCGCTCTCTTTCACAAAAACGGGCGCGAGAATATGCGGCAACGAAGCTGGCGCTTTCTTGGATTGATGCGTGCCGAGCGCATGCGCTTGCGAAGTTTGCACACGCGCAGTTTGTTCATTCGGCCACGGGCCGGAATGACATGCCGTGCAACTCAGTTTCTCGAAATGTATCGGCGGCAAACCGCGATGCTCCGGCAACGGCGCAGCCAATCTTCCCGCGCGCGGCGCATGCGAATTTTCCTCGGGCATGTGACAGCCTTTGCACGTAAGCGAAGCAAGCTCTGGCTTGCCCTGCGTCTGCGCTTCGCCTTCATAACCGCGCGTCATCATGTGATTCAAACCATTGCGATGGCAATCCACGCACAACATGCCCGCGGCCATATGCACGTCTTCATCTTCGGTGAAGCGCTCGTGCTCGGTGTTGCGATTCGAATGGCAATAGTAGCACTTCGCGTTCGGCATGCGGCGACGAATGTCAAACAGCACTTCGCCTTTTTCGTTGAAGCGGCTCGCGTCATACGACACCGTGGGCGGCGTGATGTTGCCGATATAATCCAACGCGGAATTGAGATATACGTCGTATTGATCGGGCATCTCTTTCGCGGTGCCGCGCACGGAGGCGAAACCGCTGCTCGCAGTCGCGGCCCAACGAAAATTTTGCCGACCGATCTGCGTCGCGAACTCGGCTTGATCCTGTCCCGCTTCCGCATCGTGACAGCCGAGGCAATTGATTTCGAGATTGCCCGCGACTTGCCAGCGCATATAATCCGCGGCTGATTGCGCGTTTTCATCTTCGGCAATGCCGCCGCCGGGAAGATGCCGCCCGAACTTTTGCACATACTCGAGCGTGCTTATGCCGACTTGCTCGGGACGATACGTGCCTTGCCATGCGCGCAATGAAATCGGAATCTGCGTTGCGGCCACGGGATCAGCGAGAATCCATGGCTGTCCGGGGCGGCCGGCATCGCCGTTCGCAGCGCCGGCGTTGAAATGCCAACCCGTACTAATCTTTTCGTAATTATGGCACGGCCCGCAGGTTTGCTTGGTGGAAAAAGGCATGAGCAATTCTTCGTCCGGACGAATGAGAAGGTTTTGCTCATCGTACAAACGAATGAGATGCACGGGCACGGAACGACTGCCGTCGCTCACATCGCCAAGTTTCGGCGGAGGCTCCGGCGGCGCTTGCGGCGCAACGATGGTGGAGTCTGTGGCTTGCGAATCAGGTTGGGCTTGCGGCTGTTGCGCGTGAAGATTGCGCGCGAGCAGCAGCACAAGTGCGATTGCAGATCTAGTGGAGATCGTCATCTTCTCTCTCGTTGTTAAGGTGGCGGGCCAACCCCAAAATGTCATTCTGGAAGAATCTTCCCTAGCGCTGGATATAAAGTTCAAAACTAGATTTCTTCCGAGCGCGAGGGAAGGTTCTTACAGAATGACAGTTTTAATTTTTTAAAAGCATTTTCTCGAATTCAACGGCGAAGTTCTCCTCAAACCAAAAACTCCTCTTTCCGATACGCAATCTTCTGCCCCGTGCGCACGGCTTCATTCACCTTCAACACTGTGACCGCGGTTTCATAGCCGATCTCCACCGGGCAATTCAACTTTGCCGCGCCGCGAATCGTGTCGAAGAAATTTTCCAGATGCGGTTTGTGATACGGATCGTTGAACTTAATCGGCAGTTCGAACTTGGCCGGCGCAACGGTTTCGCGCACGTCGAGCACTGCGCCGGTGTTCGCAGATTTCTCTTCCATCGGCGCTCGCACATAACCGAGCTTCACCCACTTCTCCCAATCCGGCGCGTTCGGTTCGCGATAGATGCCGTTGCGTCCGCTCGATTCCGAAATCACCAGCGCGCCCTCGTCGCCCATGAAATTTTCATAATAGCCTTGGTTGCTGTTCGTGGTGATGGTTTGATAAAACGCGCGCGCGATGCCGTTGCCCGTGTCATATTCAAACGTCGCGAGCACGCCGTCGTACCACTCGTGCGTTTTGGGATCGTAGTAATCCGTGCCGCCGCTCGCAATCACGGAGCGCGGCGGGCCGTTGAGAAACCAATTATAGATGTCGATTTGATGCGAACCGAGATCGACAATCGGGCCGCCGCCGAGGCCTTTATACCAGCGCCAATTGCGGAATTGGTGCATGGAGTTGAAACCATACTTCGCGAGCGTGGCCGCGGGCACGGCGTATTTTTCCGGCCAGCCGAAGTCGGGCTGCACCGAGCGATTCCATTGGCCATACACCGTGGTGATGCGGCCGAGCGCTTTGGCCTCTTGCAAAATTTTGTTGTAAGAGTGCAAGTACCACGGATTGCTGCGGCGTTGATGCCCGACTTGCAGCACCTTCTTGCTCGCGCGGGCCGCGTTCAAAATGCGCTTCGCGCCTTCGAGCGTGTTGGACATTTCTTTTTCAAGATAAACATTGAGGCCCGCGTTCAAACACGCGACCGCGTGTTCGGCATGCCAAAAATCCGGCGTGGCAATGAGCACCGCATCGAGCTTGCCGCGCTCCGCGGCGAGCAGCTCGCGATAGTCTTCATACGCATTCAACTCATGGCCGTATTTCTTCAGCAAGTTGTGCGCGCGTTTGAGATGATAATCCTTCCAAATGTCGCACACGGCCTTGAAACGGAGGTTCGGAATTTTCAAACACGCATTGAGCAACACTTGCCCTTGCGCGCCCGCGCCGATAAGCGCAACGTTAAGATCGTTGCTCTGGCTGCGCGCGTTTTTTACGATAAAAGGCGAAAGCATCGCGCCCGCCATCGCCGCGGTGGATGAGCGCAAGAAACTGCGGCGGTCGATCGCGTTGTTTGTCAACTCTTGTTTGGTCTCGTTTTGATTCATTGAAGCACTCCTTTTTTAGTCAGCCTATTTATTTGAATGAAGCCTCCTCCCCTCAATGTCATTCAGAAGGAATCTTTTTAAGCACTCGGCGGTATCTCATGTGCCTAAAAAGATTCTTGCAGAATGACAAGCGAAGTGGGGAAATGAAACTTATGTTGCATTCAGAGCAATAAAGGCACAGCTATTTTCGCCATCTCCGCGCGAGCCCCCCATACATCCCAACATTCACCAACACCACAAACACACCGAGCGTGAATTGCACCTCGCTTGTCAACCCGGTTGGATAAATCACCGGCGTGAGATAATGCGCGATGAAGCCTTCGGAATAACTCACCTCATTCGCGCGCAGCCTGAGCCAATTTTCCAGCGGCGTCAACGGGCAAATCCACCCGCTGAACTCAATCCACGCGCCCCACACTGCGCACGGCACATGCACCCAAATGACCGCGCGCCAGAAATAAACCAGCACCGCGCCGCCGATCACAAACACGATGAATGCGAAGTGCAGCACGACAACGAGATCGGCCAAGAAGCTATAGAGCATTTCGGAAGAAGTTCAGTTCAGCGCAACAAAAAAGCAAAAACTTTCACGCAAAGACGCAGAGCCGCAAAGGAAACGCAGAGAAAGGCTTTACAGGTTCTTTGCGGCTTCGCGTCTTTTCATCCGTTGGTCTTCATCTATCCGTTGGCGAGAAAATCTTTTTACGATACGAATGCGCGCCATCAATCCATCAATCCATCAATCCAACACTCCATCACTCCACCATTCCATCAATCCACCACTCCACAACTCCATCACTCCAACTCAACTAGCGTGATATTCCGATACTCCACCCGCGAGCTGTGATTCTGCATGCCGATAAAACCCTTGCGGCGTTTCAAACCAGGGTGCGACTTTTCTTTATCCATGTGCTCGATCAAGTTCGCGTCGACGATCTGCTTGCCGTTCAACGTCACTTGCACACGCGAGCCGTTGCACACGATCTCATAATGCTGCCATTCATTCGCTTGCTTGCTCGCGCGCTCCGCAGGCGCTTGCACGGCATACACGCTGCCGCAATATTGCCACGGCTTGAGCTGCGCATACTTCGCCGCGTAATCGTCGAGCACTTGCACTTCCATGCCGGTATACGCGGGATCGCCTTCATGCGGCGCGCGCAAGAACACGCCGCTGTTGCCGTCGGTCGGCACACGAAAATCCAATTCGAGCTTAAAGTTTTCAAACTCACGCGTCGTCGAAAGCCAGCCGCCGCCTTCGCCTTCGGTGTAGAGAATTTCGTTTTCAACTTTCCATGTGCCCGCTTTGCCGTTGATGATTTGCCAGCCGCTCAAATCTTTGCCATTGAACAGCGCGCCACTGAACAATTTCTTCGGACGCGGAATCTCGCGCATGAAAATATTTTTGAAATACAGCGGCGAGTTGTGCGCTTGCAATTCAATCTGGCCGGTGGGATAAAAAGCCGACTCGCGCTCCCAATAATTTTCGAGCGGCACGTTATCGACCACGAGCACGTCGTTGAGATACACGGTCACACGCTCGGCAATCATAATGATGCGGAACGTGTTCCATTCGCCCGCCGGTCGATCCGCAATCTGCGCGGGCTTGCTCGGATTTTTTTGATTGTTGTACAAACCGCCGGAGCCGATCTTCCATTGCACCGGATCCCAAATCTGCACTTGCGGCACGCCGCGCAAATAGAGGCCGCTGTCGCCATTCGGCTCGATCTTCCAATCGCAGAGCAATTCGAAATCGCCATACTCTCGCGCAGTGCAAATGTTTTGATAGCCCTTGCCTTCGAAGAAGAGCACGCCGTCTTCGCGCACGCGCCAATGTGCATTCATGATCGAATCGGCTTTCGTTTGCGCGCTCGCCATTTCTTCGGCGCTCATTTGCGCGCGCTTCACGGGATTCTCAACCAAACCTTTCCAACCCGACAAATCTCTGCCATTGAAGAGCGCAACGAAACCTGCGGGAGGTTGATTGCTCTGCGCCTGGGCTTCGAAATGTTGCACGAGTTTTTTGCGCAAGCTCGGCTCCGTGTTTTTTGCGAGCAGCGTTTGCACGATCTCCGCGCCGTTGAGTTTGGGTGGCTCGTCTTCCTCGGACTCCGCAATTTTGATCGCGGCCAGCGCGGCTTCCAAGCTGAGCGTGTCTTCATCAAAAAAAGCAGAAACGAAATCGAGCGCGGCAATGGACTTCACATTCGCCAAACCCGCGAGCACGAGCTTCTTTTCCTCACCACGCCGCGCGAGGCTCATGGCTTCGCGATAGAGACGCAGCTTTTCAGCCGCAGAAAAATCGGCAGCGCCGAGTAAACGCATCGCGCCGCGCAGAGCGAGCACATGATAGGACAAATCTTTTTCTTCACGCGCGAGGCGCAACAACTCCGGCAGTGCCTGCGGCTCCGGCCAATCCGTCATCGCGCGAATCGCCGCATCGCGAATGTCGGCATTGGCGTTTTTCGTTTGCGCCAGCACAGCTTCGAAGCCTTGGCTGCCGCCGAGGCGAGAGAGCGTTTGCAAAAGTTTGGATTGCTGTTCTGCGCCGCTGTTTTTTTGTTTGATTAAAACCGGCTCTGCGCGTTTTTCAACCTCGTCAATTTGCGCCGCGATTGTGACGATGGCCTTTTGCAGCGCGGAGATTTCCGATTCGCTCTTCGCGGCGAGCATGAGATCGATGAGACGTGGAAGATCATTCGGCTGAGAAATACTCTCGAGCGCTTTGATCGCGGCCAAACGCACATTGCGTTCATTCGCGCTCGTGGCTACTGCCACAGCCTCGAAAGCCAAGTGCGCGCTGCGCGAGCCGAGCACTTCGAGCAAAGCGACGCGCGCCGGAGATGCGACCTTCGGAAGAAGCGCGATCATCTGCGAAAAGTTTTGATCAAGCGGAAGCGAGAGTACCGCAAGCTTGATCGCCGCAACTTGCTCGACGCTCGGCGTCGCTTGTAATGTTTGAAGAAGAATCGGCGCCGACTCTTTGCCTGCTAAATTAACGAGCGCCGGAATCGCAGCGAGAGCCACGGTTTCATTGGTATCCCGCAAGGCCTCGCGCAAAGCGGGCAGCGCAGACTTATCGCCGCGGCCGCCGAGCATCGTTACAATTCGCGCACGAACTGCCGGCGCAACTTGCTTCATCTTATTCACCCATTGCGCGGTCGCGGTCTCGCCGGAAATTTCGCCCGCGAGTTGCAGCGCGGCATCTTGCAAACGAACATCATCGCGATCCATAACGGCGAGCAAGTCCGGCAAAGTCTCTGCGCCCAATGCCGTGACGAGCGTGCGGAGTGCGTTCGCTTGCTCATGACTTGCAAAGCGGTCTTCACGATTCGCAAGCACTTCGCGGCAAATCGTCGCGCTCGTTTGTTTATCGCCAATCTCGGCGCGGCGTTGCGCAAAGAGCAGATAATAAGAAGTGATTTCAGAAGAAGAAGTCGCACGCGTGGCGCGAGCGAGAGTATCGGCAACCCCAAGTTCGCCGCTATTGGCGAGTGCAAACAAAACCGCTGCGCGCGTGGATTCATCATCGTGCTTGGCGAGCTTGAGCAATTCCGGCACTGCGGCTTTGCTGCGCAACTCGCCGAGCGCTTTGATGATGGTCACACGCGGCGTGCCTTTGGCGTTGGGTAGCGTCTGCAAAAGTGCAGCTTCAACTTCGGGCGCGTGAATCGCAAGCAACGCTTGCGTCGCCGGCTCACAGAGCTTTTCATCAAACAAAAAGCTTTTGAGCGGAGCAACAGACTCTTTGCTGCCGGCGAGTTGCAGTTGTTTGATCAAAAAAGTTTTGACTTCGACGTGAGCGTTCGATTGCAGCCCAAGAATGAGCGCCTCGGAAAATTGCTTGCGCTCTTTCTCCGCGCCTGGCCGCGAGACATGCAGCGCCAAGCCGCTCAAAGCCAAACGCGCTTTGACGTCATCGCCGCGGCCCATCGGCACGAGCATAGTACAGAGCTCTTT
>CAYNDW010000095.1:0-13297 GCA_964395375.1 uncultured Cytophagia bacterium | reverse complement strand
GCCTACTCACCGATGAAATTTTATACTCTATTAAAAATGAGAGCAGGCCGTGATCGTCGTGGATACCAATGTGATCGCCCAACTTCTGGATTCAAAAGCTGCATCACCTTTTTATCATCTGCGATTGATAATCTTAATCTCCACTGGAGTTCTCCCTTCGACTTCTTTAGACAAAGGATCGAAGCGCACGTGTATCTTATCGCCGGCTTCAACCTTCTCTCCTTCATACCAATAATTTAATTCACCCCAAATCTGATTACTTCCTCGCTTGCTGGCTTTGTATTTCGTTCCGTCGGTAATGACCCACAAAGGCGTTTTATCCCTCGGGAACCGATTGCCATAGGTTTGCCTCTTATCATCAGTAAGGTTCAGATAAAACGTCTTCTTCTCATTTTCGCTGATTCTTTTTTCGAATTCAACCATATAAAAATCTCCTTGCACTCTTATTTTCGCTTTGCTTTAGATCCTTTCCAGCTTCTCCAGCAGTCTCTTCTCCACCTCCTCCTCCGACAACTCACCGATCTTTTCTTCTGTCATCTTTCCCGCATTGCCGTTTACCGGCGCTGCTGCTTTCACTTCCACGGCCTTTTCTTTTTCACCAAAAACTTTTTTCTCTAACAGCTTCGCTATCGCTTCGAGGTTCGGGTAATCGAAAATCAGCGTCGCGGGCAGATTTTCTTTCATACCCAAACCGGTTGCTAGCAGATTGCGCAACTCCACGGCCATGAGCGAGTCGATGCCAAGCTCCATCAACCGTTGCGTGCGGCCAATGGAAGTCGAGCGTTCGCGGCGCAACACTTTGGTGACGTAGCCGCGCACGTAGTCGATCAATTTCTCCAAGCGTTCATGCTCCGGCGTTTCTTCCAACTCGTGTTGAAAAATTTGCGTGCGCTTTTCAGGCTCCGGGCGAAGTCGGACTTGCGTTAGAGGAGTTTCGACAGCTTTAATCGCCGTTATGCGCAAGTCCGACTTCCCCGAAAGCAGCGGCGCTTGCGCGACAAGGATATGTTGATTGAGCATCTCTGTCGCCACGCCGGCTTCGGGGAAAGCGGCAACTTGTGCGAAGCCGTGCTCGCGCAGTAAATTTTCCCACATTTTTAGAGGGAGCAATGGAATGTCGCTGCGCAGGCCGTCTTCGAAACGTTGCCAGCCTTCGATCAATGCAATGGTCACGTCGAACCATGCCGGTTGATACGTGGTCTCATAAAGCACCAGCACGCCGCCCGGCTTGAGCAACGCGAGTACGTTCTCAATCGTCGTGTGCAAATTTTTCGTGGCGTGTAAAACATTCGCAGCGATCACAACCTCGAACTCATGTTGTCCATAGCCTTGCTCATGCGCCGGATTTTCAATATTCAAAATGCCATAACGCAAGAACGGAAACGCGTGAAAGCGTTCTGCGGCTTGTGTAAAAAAGAACTCCGACATATCGGTGAAATAATACGCCGTGCGGTCTATGGGCAAGATCGGCAAAATCGCCGCGGTGGTTCCGCCCGTGCCGGCGCCGACTTCGAGCAGTTTCAGTGATTGTGTTGCCGGCAACGAGCGCACCAGGGCTGCAACGGACGCGCGCGCAATCGAAGCGTAATAACGCGAGACCGCCCACTTGTGATAAAGAAATTCGGAAGTCGTATTCGTGCCGCCGGGAAAGAGCGTTTCCAACGCATTCTCTTTGCCCGTCACTATCGGCACGAGCAGCTTGCCGCAACGTTGCACGTATTCCAACAGCTCCGGAATCTCCGCGAAGAGATTGCCGTGTTTTTTCAAAACGGAGTCGGGCGCAGTTTTCGGCAATGCGTTTGGATTTGAGAACAAATCGCCTTCGCGGACGAGCACGCCTTGCTGCACCAGTTTGCCGAGCCAGCGTTGCACAAGATGCTTGTAGGTTGGCAGAATGTTAAAGCGGGTCAGAAAATTTTCGAGCGCATGCTTCTCCTCTTTTTTAACAAACGCACCCAGCTCGCGCAAGGCCTGCACGAGGTACGCCGTAGCGAGATGATCCAAGCATTGCCACTTCGCCGGATACGTGTGCAGCGGCATGTCGATTGGAATTTGCTGCGATTGCTGGCGTGCAGCTTCGGTGAGGTTCGGCCATTGTTGCTGGATGCTGGTTGCTCGTTGCTCGTTGCTCGTTGCTGGTACTTCACGATCCACAATCAACGATCCACGATCTACGATCTTCGAACTATGATCGACTTCTATCCAATAACGCTGCTCTTGAAATGGATATGTGGGCACAACGACACGCCGACGCGCATAATCACGCTCAAATTTTTCCCAATCCGGCTTCACGCCATTGACATAAAGCGTCGCCAAGCTTTCGAGCATTTGCTCCCAGTCTGCGCGACCGTTGCGCAACGAGGGCAGCCAGACGCCTTCATTGTTCGGATAACACTTCTGCCCCATCACCACGAGAATCGGCGCGGGCCCGATTTCAACAAACACGCGATAGCCGTGTTGCCGCAACTTGTTAAGCGCTTCAGAATAGCGCACCGTGTAGCGCAGGTTGTGCCGCCAATATGCCGCGTCGAGCAAATTGTGCTCGCTCACAAAATCCAAGCGCATGCTAGAGAACAATGCCGTGGTCGGCATTTGATATTTCACGCGACGGCACGAAGCTTCAAATTCATCGAGCACCGGTTCCACGAGCGGCGAGTGAAACGAGTTGGAAACTTGCAATGGCCGAGTCTTCACGCCGCTCGCTTCGAGCTTGCGCAAAATTTCGAGCACGGCATTGCGCTCGCCGGAAATGACCGTGCTCTCCGGCCCGTTGCTCGCCGCAATCGCAACGCGCTCAACATAAGGCGCAAGCACTTCGTGTACGCGCGCTTCATCCGCGAGAATGGAGGCCATCAAACCGATTTGCGGCAAGCTGTGCATCAAGCGGCCGCGCTCACTCACGATCATCAAACCCTCTTCGAGGCTCATCATGCCCGCAACCGTGGCGGCGACGATTTCGCCCACGCTGTGGCCCATGATTAAACCCGGCGCCACGCCCCACGAGCGCCACAACTCCGCGAGCGCGTATTGCAAAGCAAACATTGCGGGCTGTGTGTAATTCGTATCATCGAGCGGTGAGTGCTCGCCGCTTTTTGGAAAGAGCACGGAGAGCAGCGGCTGCTCCAAATGCGCGCGCAAAATTTCATCGCATCGCTGCAATGCCGCGCGAAACGTGGGTTGCGTTTCGAACAGTTGTTTGCCCATGTTGAGGTACTGCCCGCCCTGGCCGGTAAACAAGAACACGACCTCGGGACGATTCGTGCCGTCCGACCATGCTTGTTGCACGCCGAGCGTTTCTTGTTTGTTGATAAAGCTTGAAAGCTTTTCGCGCATCTGCTCGTTCGAGCTTGTCATGAGCGACAAGCGATGATCGAAGTGCGAACGACCGGCGTTCGCGGAATAACAAATATCCCCAAGCGCAGTCGAAGCATTCTCCGCAAAATATTTCTCGTAACGCCGCGCCAGTTCGTGCAATGCCGCTTCAGTTTTCGCAGAGAGAGTGAGCAGATGCAGCGGACGCTGATCAGTAATCAGTGAACAGTGATCAGTGTTCAGTGCGGGGTGATCGGTCTTTTCTGATAACTGATCGCTGTTCACTGATGACTGATCACTGATCACTGCTAACTGATCATTGAACTCTTCAAGCACCACATGCGCATTCGTGCCGCTGAAGCCGAACGAGCTCACGCCTGCGATGCGTTTGCCGTTGGGCGCAGTCCACGGCGTGCGCTGCGTCGGGATCGTCACAGGCAACTCTTGCCACGGAATATGCGGGCTGAGTTCTTTGAGATGCAGATGCGGCGGAATTTCTTGCTGCTGCAAGGCGAGCACGGTTTTGATCAAACCAGCAACGCCGGCAGCGGTTTCAAGATGGCCGAGATTTGTCTTGATCGAACCAATCATCACCGGCTGATCCGCGGCGCGTCCTTCGCGCAAGACGGCGCCGAGCGCTTGCACTTCAATCGGATCGCCGAGCGAGGTGCCGGTGCCATGCGTTTCAACATAACCCACTTCATGCGGCGCAACGCCGGCATTCGTCAATGCTTGCCGAATCACTGCTTGCTGCGAAGGACCGTTCGGCGCGGTGAGGCCGCTGCTGCGGCCGTCTTGATTGATCGCCGAGCCGCGAATCACCGCGAGAATATTATCGTTGTTAGCAAGCGCATCGGAGAGTCGTTTGAGCACAACGAGGTTCGCGCCTTCGCCGCGCACAAAGCCGTCCGCTGCGGCATCAAAAGTTTTGCAGCGCCCATCCGCGGCCATCATGTGCGATTTGGAAAAATTGATGAGCAATTCCGGAATGATGATGAGATTCACGCCGCCCGCGAGCGCCAGGTTGCATTCACCGCTGCGCAAACTTTGACACGCGAGATGCACGCCCACGAGCGAAGACGAGCACGCCGTGTCGAGCGAAATGCTCGGGCCTTGCAAGCCGAGAAAGTAGGACAAACGTCCCGAGCACACGCTGTGCGAAGAACCCGTGGCGAGATACGCATCAATGTCGGCGAGGGGCACATGCTGCATTTGCATTTGCGTGTAATCAAAAGACGCGACGCCGACGAACACACCCGTGGCGCTGCCCACAAGTTTCTCGGGCGCATGGCCCGCGTTTTCGAGCGCTTCCCACGCGACTTTCATGAGCAAGCGTTGTTGCGGATCCATGCTCGTGGCCTCGCGCGGCGAGATGCCGAAGAAGTCCGCGTCGAACTTGTCGATGTCGGTGATGAAGCCGGCCCAACGCGTGGACATTTTTCCGGGCGCATCGGGATTGGGATCGAAATAGTCGTCGATGTTCCAACGATCTTTCGGCACTTCAGAGATCGCGTCAACGCCGTCGCGCAACAGTTGCCATGCGGAAGCGGGATCATGCGCGCCGCCAGGCCAGCGCAAGCCCATGCCGATGATGGCGATTGATTCATGCTGCGCGCGTTCGGTTTCCGCAAGCTTCGCTTTCAAATCGCGAATTTCAAGCAGAGCGCGTTTGACGGGAGAGAGAGGTTCGGGGGTGGTCATTGTAAATATCCTATTAGAATTTTTCCTTGATTCTCAGTGTTGCAGTAATTAAAACCCTTTTGCATCGAGAACTTTTATCAATCCCCAAACAGGAGGGTGGTGCGTGGAGTACACAGTCTTCTTGAACAAAGCGTTGGAGAATCTTGCTGCGGCCGAAATTTGTTTGGAGCGCGGCTATCATAACGCCAGCGCCAATCGCGCCTATTATGCGATGTTCCAAGCAGCGATTGCCGTGCTGATCCATAAGGGCTTTGCGCTTCCGCCGGACAGAATAGGTCATGACTGGGTGCAGGCGACTTTTGCGCGAACATTGACCAAGCAGCAAAAAATATTTCATCGAACGTATGCCGGCTTCCTCCCCGATGCACAAGAAATCAGAAATCGCGCCGACTACAGCTTTGCGGAGGTTTCGAAGGCTCTCTGCAAAAGCCAGTTAAGTAAAACAAAGAGTTTCTTTGAAGTCGTTTTGAAGGAGCTACCACATGACTTTGAATCATAAACAAAAAGAAATTGTCGAAAACTACGTCGATGATTTGCGCGAACGCTTTCCCGAGATTGAATTTCTCGACGTCGTTCCCAGCATTGATGGCCCAAACACCATTTGGATTTTGGTGACTGACCCGAGCAGTGAAGAACGTTTGATCGACTTATTCGAATTCAGCGGACAAAGAGCCGTCGATATTTTGGACGATTACGGCTATCATATTTTGGTGCAGGCCGTTGGGAATAACAAGAACGGCGTTACGCGTAAAAGCGAAAATATGTCACACGCCGCGTTCGGCGAATGAGCTAATCGTGGAAAGTCGGATTAATCTAGGAAGACGTTCGAACACTTCAAGCCCGACTTTCTCGACTATCTTACTTCCTCAACTCCTCCAACAGCATCGCTTCCGCTTCCTCCTCTGAAAGTTGCGCCAACTCTGCTTGCTTCAAATCTTTCTTTTCTTTTTCAACCAAAGCGCTTTGCGGCTTGCCATTTTGTGCTTCCGTTGAAGCTTCCAACGCAAGCACGTCTTTCGCCAGATACTCCGTTACCGCGAGGATCGTTGGATAATCGAAGAGCAACGTTGCCGGCAACGCGCGCTTCAAGCCCAGGCCCGCGCCGAGCACGTTGCGCAGTTCGACGGACATGAGCGAATCGAGTCCCAGCTTTTGCAACGGTTGCTCTTTGTCGAGCGGATGCGAAGCTTCGAGACCGAGCACGCGGAGGGCTTGCTCTTTCACATAAACCAGCAAATGATTTTTGCGCAAATGCGTAGGCGCGCTCTGCAATTGCTCCAAAATTTTTGGCTGCGGCTTCGAAATTGTCGCCGCTGATTTGTTTTGAATTTTCGGCGGCGCCGTTGCGATGACTTCGGAGAAAAACGGTAACGTCATTTCGCCCAATTGCGCCGTGTATTTTCGCCAATCTACCGGCATCACGCCGGCTTCAATCGGGTTGCGTTGCAGCAGTTGCGCGAGCGCTTGCAAGCCTTGTTGTGGCGCGATGGCGTCGACGCCTTGCGCACTGACGCGCGCTTCAACTTTGCGCTCCGCTGCCGCGCCGATTTCTGACCACGCGCCCCAATGAATGCTCATACCTGCTTGGCCGCGTTGCCGGCGATAGTGGGCAAGGCCGTCGAGGAACGCGTTCGCCATCGCATGATTGCCCTGCCCGCGCGCGCCGAGTAACGAGACCATGGAAGAATAGAGCACGAACATTTCAATCGGATCGTCTTGCGTGAGTTGATGCAGCAGCCACGCGCCGCGAACTTTCGGGCCGAGCACGGTTTCAAAGCGTTGCCAATTCTGTTGCAGCAATGCGCCGTCATCCAGCACGCCCGCGGAGTGAATGATACCACGCAACGGCGGCAGGCTTTTTCTTATTTCAAACAAAACGCTTTTGACGTCCTCTTCGCGAGCCACGTCGCCTTGCGCTACAAAAATTTTCGCTCCGCGTTTTTCCATCTCAGCAATCCCAATGCGCGTAGCTTCAGACGGCGCGCTGCGCGCCATGAGCGCGAGATGCCGCGCGCCCTGCTCAACTAGCCATTGCGCAGTGAGCAAGCCGAGGCCCGCGAGGCCACCGGTGATGAGAATGGTGGATTGCGGATTGAGGATTGAAGATCGTGGTTCGTGGTTCGTGGTTCGTAGGCCATGGGAAGACAACGACGATTCACCCTCTACCATCCACGATCTACCCTCTACTATCTTCGATTCTCGATCCTCCCCAACCTGCTCCACTACAATCTTTCCGATATGTTTCGCGCTTTGCATGCGACGAAACGCGCGCACGACTTCATTCGCCGCAAATCGCTCCATCGGCAAAGATTGCAAACTACCTTCGCGAAAGCCCGCCATGACTTCGGCGAACAGGTCTTTGATCAAGCTTGCGTTTTCCTGCACCAACTCGGCGAGATCAATGACGTGATAGGTTGCGAGGCGTTTGCGCGCGGCGATTTGTTCGCGCGTCCAAATGCCGCGCTTGCCGATTTCAAGAAAGCGGCCGTTCTCTTTCAACGCGGACAGGCTCGCCGGAATAAGAGCGCCGACGAGTGAATTGAGCACAACGTCAACGCCTTCATTGCTCGTGCTCGTCATGATTTCTTGCGCGAAGTCGGCCGAACGCGAATCGAACACCTGACGCACGCCGAGGCTGCGCAAGTGCGCGCGCTTTGCTTCATTGCCCGCGGTGGCAAAAATTTCCGCGCCCGCGCGTTGCGCCAATTGCACGGCTGCGAGGCCCACTCCGCCGGTGGCGCTGTGAATCAATATGCGCTCGCCGCTTTGTAATTTGCCCAACGTGAGGAGCGCATAATGCGCCGTGAGAAACGCGCTCGGAATCGCGCTCGCTTCGGCATAACTCAAAGCCGGAGGCTTCGCCACAACCAAATCCGCGCGTGTGGTCACAAACGTACTGAAGCTGCCGCCGACAATAGCGAGCACTTCGTCGCCGATGCGAAAGTTGGTTACGCCTTCGCCAATCGCGACAATCGTTCCGCTGCAATCACCGCCCAGCGGACCTGCATCGCCGGGGTACATGCCAAGCGCGTTCAACACGTCTCGAAAATTTAATCCCACGGCATGCACGTGAATTTCCACTTCACCGCGCGCGGGCGCACGACGCGGACGCGATTGATAGTGCAATGAATCGAGCACGCCGGGCGTGGCGAGGGTGAGTTGTTGCGAGTTTGAGGATAGAGGATCGTGGATTGTGGATGGTAGATTGTTGACGGCGTGCTTCGCTTCACGATCCACGATCCACAATCCACGATCTACGATCTTCGATCTACTTTCCTCGCTCTTTGCACAAGGCGCGAGTCGCGCGACATACCGTTCGCCGTTGCGATATGCGACCATCTCTGCGCGCGCATGCGACCAAATTTCATCGAACAAGCTTTGCGCGGCCGCTTCGTCGTTCGCATTGAGATCAATGCGCGTGCATTGCAGCTCCGGATGCTCCAGGCTTATGGTTTTCGCGAGGCCCCAGAGCGAGGTTTGCACGGCTTCGACCGGCTCACGTTGCGGCGCGACGTGCTGCGCGTTATGCGTGACGAGCAACAAACGCGGCGCACTCGTTAAATTGGCTTTGATCAAAGCTTGCGTGAGATGCAAAACCGCAGCGCCGCTTTTTATTTGCGTGGACTCCAATTCTTCCAGCGTGAGGGCGTCGTGCGTGCGTTGTTCATTGGCCCAAAGATAAACGATGCCGCTGCATTCGCCCTCCGGCAAGGCTTCCTGCACGAGCCGTTGAAAGTCTTCGGCGCGTTGCGCATTGAGCACAAAAAGATTTTCAGCACGCTGCGCATAAGCCGCGCCCGCATGCACGAGCACAGTCTGTTGAGCATGGGCATGCAGTAAAGTTTGCAATCGTTCGCTCATGCCGCTTTCCTCGGCAAAAATGAGCCACGTGGATTTCGCGCTTTCGTGCGAGGCCATGCGCGGCGCGCGCGCGAGTATCATCGCATGTTGCTCCAAGGCGCGGCCCCATTGCGCTTCATCCTCGTGCGCCGGCATCGTGCAAGCTCCGTTGAAATCCAACTCCGCAAGCGTCTTGCTCCAATCCTGCTTCGAAATTAACGGCGAAGCGGAACGCAAGCCGGCATCAGTAAAACGCCACCACCCGTCAGTGAGGCCAAACGTGAGATCGACCCAGCGTTCGGGCGCGGTGCCTTCGATTAAAAGCAGAAGGCCGTCTTCCCGCAACAACTCTTGCACGTGTCGCAAGGTTTGGCGCAGATCAGCGGTGGCATGCAAAGCATTGGTCGCGAGGACAATATCAAACTCGTGCTCGGAAAAATTTTGCGTGCTCGGCGCGCGCTCGATATCCAGCGGGTGATATAGCACAAAGCCATAGTCGCGAAACTTCTCTTTGGCCTTGGCAAGAAAGAGCGGCGACACATCGGTAAAAACGTATTCAGCGTTTGCCGCGCGCAACACCGGCAATACAAACGCAGTGGTGCCGCCCGTGCCCGCGCCCACTTCGAGCACGCGCAGCTTGCGCTCGCGCGGAAATTGCGCCACCGCTTCGTGCAGCGCGGCCGCGGCCAAACGATTCATCGCTTGCGTGAGCGGCGAGTGTTGATAGAGTTGCTCAAGAAATTCCACGGAGCCGCCGGGAAAGAGCAAGTGCAGCGGATCTTGCTTGCCGCACAACACGGCCGCGAGCGCAGTGCCGCAAACGATCGTGAGTTGCAGCTCCGTTTTGCTCGCGGGATATTTTTGCAGCAACGTCGCCGCCAGCGCTTGGGGATTTGCCATTGCGGGAGCGTGCACGACAACCCATGCCTCTGCGTCGCGCTGCAAAATATTTTCTTCGGCGAGCATAGCCAACATGCGTTCGAGCAAACGACGATACTTCTCCAGCAGCCCGAGCTGTATCATCAAAGCCGGCAAGGTGAAGCGTTGGCCCGGCGAAAAACTTCCGCCGAGTTGTTGCAGCGCAAGCAGAACATAGTTCGCGCAGAGTTGATCAAGCTGCGGCAGCAACTCTTCATATGCGGCCAAATCTTTTTCCGCGCGCACGACGGGCAACAGCGCTTGCGCGGCATGGATAAGTTGCGCAGGCGACGCCGTTGCAAGCAGTGGTTGCTTCCGCCACACGGTTTCACAAAACCACTCTTCGACATTATTGCGCAGCACACGTTGCAACGCCGCGGCCGTGGTGCGCTTGAGCAACAGCCCTTTCAACTCCGCGACGAGGTTGCCCTCGCCGTTATAAACCGCAACTTCGCCGAGATAGGTTTCGGCGTTGCGGTTTTCGTTTTCGCGCATGGTCACGTGGCTCCACAATTCCGCGCGCGCGGGTTGATAAAAGCGATAGCTCTCCACACGCAACGGCAGAAACGTGGCGTCATCCGCTTCATTGCTTGCTCGCGGCCAGGCTGCTCCAAAAACTTGCAGACACGCATCGAGCAGCGCCGGGTGCATATAATATTCGCCGGCCTCGGCGTGCAGCTCTTCCGGCAAAACGATATGCCCAACGGCCTCGCCTTCGCGCCGCGAGAGTTGGCGAATGCCGTGGAATTGCGGCCCAAATTGCAGTCCCCGTTCGTGCAGGTTAAGATAAAAAGCCTCACACGAAAGCTCTTCGGTGCAGCGCGCACGCAACTGGCTCAAATCTTTTTGCGCAACGACTGCGCCGGTCGCCGCGAACACCACCGTGCCGCTCACGTGGACTTTGTGCTCGCGTTGCGTCGCAGCGTTCTTTGTTTCCAAACTAATCAACTGAAACGCAGAGGCGCCGTTTTCTGTCGGTTGAAAAACAAGCTGCAGCGCGCGCTCTGCTTTTTCGGGCACAAGCAACGGCTCGTGCATGACCACTTCTTCCAAACTCAAAGCTGCTGTCGCGAACGCGTGTCGTGCCGCGGCCAAAATAATTTCGAGATGGCCGGTCAACGGGAACACGAGCAGGTCGTGAATTTTGTGATCTTCCAAGTATGGGAAGAGCGCAGCGCTCACGTGCGAAGCGCAGATCGTTTCTTTGATAAGCGGCGATTGCAGGCATTGCTCTAAGAGTGGATGGTGGCTTGTAGATTGTGGATCGTTGGTTATAGATTGTCTTTCACGATCCACCATCCACGATCTACGATCCACGATTTTCGTTCTGCCCTCCGCCACCCAATACCTCTTGCGTTGAAACGGATACGTGGGCAGCGTCACGCGACGCCGCGCGTAATCTTGTTCAAAGCGCGGCCAATCCACTTCGAGGCCGCTCACGAACATTGCGCCCACACTTTCGAGCAGTTGTTGCCAATCATCGCGGCCTTGACGCAACGAGGGAAACCAATTGCCGTAGCCTTCGGGCAAGCAGCGGCGGCCCATGCCGAGCTGCGTAGGATTGGGGCCGATCTCGAGAAAATTTTCTACGCCCATCTCGTGCAGCGTGCGAATGGCCGCATAAAATTGCACCGGCTCGCGGAGATGGCGGCGCCAGTAAGTTTGAGGATCGTGGATCGTGGATTGATGATCGAGGATCGAGGATCGAGAATCGTGTGAATTGCGCACTTGCAATTCGAAACTGAGAAGCTTGCCCGTGAGTGTTGATACGAGCGGCAGCTTGGGTTGATGATACGTCACCTCCGCCGCAACGCGCGAGAAACGATCCAACGCGGGATCGATGAATTGCGAATGAAAGGCATTGGAGATCGCGAGCCGGCGCACGTTAACGCCCTCGCGTTCGAAACGCGCGAGCAGATCATTCACCTCGGCTTTGATGCCGGTGATGACAACGCTGTCCGGGCCGTTGATCGCAGCGAGGCAAATGTTCTCGCCGTAAGCCGCGAGCGCTTGCATCACGGTCTCTGCACTCGCTTGCACGGAAGCCATCATGCCGACAGCAGGCACATCTTCGGTCAAGCGACCGCGCTCCGCCACGAGCTTCACGGCATCTTCCAAACTATAAACGCCCGCAAGCTGCGCGGCCATAAACTCGCCGAGGCTGTGGCCCATCACCACCGTGGGCGTGAAGCCCCACGAGAGCCACAACTGCGTGAGCGCATATTGCAACGCGAACATCGCGGGCTGCGTGTAGAAAGTTTGGTCGAGGAGGTTGAGAGGTGGTTGAGCGAGGATTGAGGATCGTGGATCGTGGATCGTGGATCGTAGATCGTCCTCCAACACAATTCCATCCTTGAGAGGGGTGTTGCTCAATTCCGGATAAAGCACACCAAGCAGCGAGGTTTTAAGATAAGGCCGAAACAACTCGTCGCATTGCAGCAGGGCTTTGCGAAACGTAGGTTGTGTTTGATAAAGCACGCGGCCCATGCCGATATATTGATACCCTTGTCCGGCATACAAAAACGCGAGATTCTTTTTCGCGCCGCTCTGCGCTGCGCCGCGCATCAAACCCGGCGCTTCTTTATCAACAAAAAAATCTGTTAACCGGCTCTGCGCCTGGGCGAGCGAAGAAGCAACGACCGCCACACGATGCCGAAACTGCGCGCGGCCAACGTTTGCCGTATAACACGCATCGGCCAAATTCAAATCGGGAGGCGTGTTGAAATCTTGCGCATAACGCTCCGCCATCTGTTTGAGCGCGATTTCATCTTTCGCAGAGAGCGTGAGCAGGTGATGCGTGCGATCGGTTTGCTCAGTCATCAGTGAACAGTGATCAGTATCCAGTGAACAGTTATCAGTGACCAGAGGCAACTTATGACTGGTTACTGATAACTGATCACTGATCACTGATGGCTGATGACTGTTCACTGATAACTGATCACTGTTCACTGATAACTGATCACTGATAACAGAGGACTGCTCACTGCGAACTGAAACTCCTTGCAAGATCACATGCACGTTCGTGCCGCTCATACCGAAGGCGCTCACGCCCGCGAGGCGGGTTTCGCCCCACGCCGGCCACGGCAAAAGTTGTGTGGGAATCCGCGCGTTGATTGCTTCGAGTGAAATATCCGGATTGAGTTTTTGAAAATGCAGATGCGGCGGAATCTCGCCGTGATGCAAAGCGAGCGCGGTTTTGATCACACCTGCAACACCTGCGGCGGATTCCAAATGTCCAAGATTCGTTTTGGCGGAGCCAATGATGAGCGTATGCTCGGGCGCACGGCCCTCGTTCAACACTTCGCCGAGCGCGCGCACTTCGATGGGATCGCCGAGCGAGGTGCCGGTGCCGTGCGCTTCGACGTATTGCATTTGCTGCGGCGCGACGCGCGCATTGTGCAACGCGGCGCGGAGCAACATTTTTTGCGCTTCGCTATTCGGCACGGTGAGGCCGCTGCTCGGTCCGTCTTGATTGATCGCCGAGCCGCGAATGATCGCGAAGATGCGGTCGCCATTTTTTTGCGCG
>CAYNDW010000094.1:0-13301 GCA_964395375.1 uncultured Cytophagia bacterium | reverse complement strand
CGGAGCAGGAGCATCTCAACAACGTGTTCGGTGCGAAGCTGCGCATCACGGGCTTGCGCGCGCCCCAAGGGCCGGGCATTGAGTTCCTCGAATACCTCGCGCCGCGTGACGGCCGCGATTATCCGCTCGATTCGCGCGCGAATGATTTGTGGCATTGGCAAACCACGCTCATCGTTTCCGAGGTGAATGCCGCAGAAACGCGCTTGCGCTCCGCGAAAGCGCAATTCGTTTCAACCGGCGCGGTGACTTTGCCGAGTGCGCAACTGGGTTTTCAAGAGGGGGTATTGGTGCGAGATGCCGAAGGACATGTGATGAAGCTGGTGGAGAAGTGAAGGCAGTTATGGATAGACCTTTTCTAACTCTGTCAGGAAAGTTGCGACCGTGACGATCCGAACATTTTGATAGGCCTTTCTGGGAAAGTGCTTCAAATTTTTTGTGACCAAAAAATCTGCGCTGCCCGCAATTGCAGTCTCAAGGAAAATATCGTCGTCCGTGTCCTTGCAAACAGCCAACGTTCCTGCGACAGATACTACAAGCGACAAGCAGTTTATTTCGTCAAGCAGATCGAACACGTCGCTTGCGGGCACGACCGGTGAATGCAGCAAGACGTCTGCATATTCGAATTCGACCGGCTCTGAAGTCACCAAAACAAATTGGCCATCGAGCCAACGCCTTCGCAATTTGGACGGCGCACCGCTACGGTTGATTAGTGCGGACAAAAAAACGTTGGTGTCGATTACGGCTCTCATTGCCGCGCCGCTCTGCGACGTTGCCTAGACTCACGCACAAGTTGATCAATTTGTTTGCTCGTGAGACCGCCCGCGGCTTCGACTTCGAAGCGAATCTTATCGATAATGGCCTTCAATCGCGACGTGTCACGCTTTTTTTCTGAAGCAATCAGCGCCTGCACCGCCTCACGCAAGGCCACGGATTCATTCCCGTCATAAAGCCGCTTCGAAACTTGCTGAAAGTTTTGAAAAACTTGCGGCTCGGTTTTAATGATAAATTCTTGCAATGGAGCATCCATTGCGACCGGGCTGGTATTCATAACGCTCCTTTCTATCGACCTGCTTAAACTAACTGTTTCGGGCAAAAATCCAACAAGGATTTTCATTCTTACGATTCGATAAAAGCTTCGATTGTCCCACCGTTGTCTTCCCCTCAACCCGCCAACTGCCCATCCACAATCTTCACAATGCGATCGCAGCGCGCCGCGATTTGCGGGTCGTGTGTGCTGATCAGAAACGCCGTGCCTTCGTGCGCGTGCAGCTCGTGCAATAAATCCATCACCTCGCGTGCGGTTTCGCGGTCGAGGTTGCCGGTAGGCTCGTCCGCGAGCACGAGGTCCGGCTGCATCATCACCGCGCGCGCGACGGCGACGCGCTGCTTTTGTCCGCCCGAAAGTTTTTTCGTCTTGTAATCGAGACGGTCGCTCAGGCCGACGCGCGTGAGCAGCTCGGTCGCGCGTTGGCGCGCTGGCGCGGTTTCGCGGCCGTGAAACGCATACGCCGGAAACATTACGTTCTCGCGCGCGGTGAAATCCGGCAATAAATGATGCGCTTGAAAAACGAAGCCGATGTGCTGATTGCGAAAGCGCGTGATCTCCGCGTCGCCCACCGCCTGCGTGGATTTGCCCGCGACTTGCACGTCGCCCGCGGTGGGCCGCAGCAGCGTGCCCAAAATCGACATGAACGTGCTCTTGCCGCTGCCGCTCGGCCCCATCAGCGCGAGAAAATCGCCGCGTAAAATTTCCAGATCGATGCCTTTGAGCACCACGGTTTCCACTTCGCCGTCGTGAAAGGATTTGAAGATGCGCTGCGCGCGCAAAACAATATCGTTCATTGGTGCAGCACCTCCACGGGATCAATTTTCGCCGCGGCGCGCGCGGGCAAGATCGAGGCGAGCGCGCTGAAGATGGTCGCCATCACGATCACGATGCCGTATTCGCCCAGCGCCGGTTCAATCGGAAAACCGGAGGTGCCGTCGGGACGCAGCGTGACCTTCTTCAAAAACTCGCAGAGAAAACGCCCGAGGCCCGCGCCGAGAACCGAGCCGATCAAACCGAGAAACAAACCTTGCAGCACAAAAATAAAACCAATCGAACGTTTGCTCACGCCCATGCTGCGCATGATGCCGATCTCCGGACTGCGCCGCACCGCGGAGAGCAGCAGCTTGCTCGCCACGCCGATGATGACGATGAGCAGACTAAAAGTTTTGACGAGATCGCCGGTCATGCCTTGCGAACGCAGCGCGTCTTGCAAGCGGCGATTTTCATCGATCCAATTTTTCGCTTCGAGGCCGGTGCTGCCGGCGAGCACGTCGGCCACTTGTCGCGCCGCGTAAATGTCGCGCAGCTTCACCGCGATCTGCGTGACGCTGCCGGGCAAATCCATCAACGCTTGCGCCGTGCCCAATTCCACATAAATAACGCGCTCATTCACGCTGGCGCTGCCCACGTCGAAAATGCCGCGAATCATCAGCGCGCGCGAACGACCACGCTCACTTTGCAATTGCAAACGCTGGCCGGTGGTCACGCCCAACTCTTCCGCGAGCTTCGTGCCGATCAACACTTCGCTCGGCGCAAGCGTTGCCGTGCCGCGCACGATGCCGCTCGCGATGTCGATGATGGCCGATAAATTTTCCGCTTCGCAGCCGGTGATCGCGACCGGCGCGATTTTTTCGCCGCGCTGAATGAAGCCGTTGCCGATCACCTGCGGCGCAATCGCGGTGACTTCCGGCAAGCGCGCGATGATCGGCACGGTTTGCCGCCAGCCGGAAATTTCCGTGCGCTGCTGATTCAAGCGCTGCACGGCGACCAATGCCTTCGCGTTTTCCAGCGGCGCGAGCAAACGCGGAATGCGCTCCGGCGCTTCCAGCGTCACGTGCGCGATGTTGCCGATCACGTCGTTGGTCAAACGCACGGCCAAGCCGTTGATCAGCGCGGCCATGAACGTGTACACGATGATGCCGACCACGATGCCGAGCAGAATCAAGCCGGTTTGCAAACGGCCGCTGCTCAAATAGCGCCACGCGACTTTGATTTCAAAACGCGGTTTGAGAAACGCGAGGGCGAATTTCCATTCCATCTTGCACCGCTTTCGGATTTAATACCACTTGTTCTTGCGCCGCGAGACCGGCGAGCGCCACGATGCGCTCGGATTGCCAGTCGATCACTTGCACGGGGCGGCGCTCGAGGCGATTATTTTTAACGACGAAAACATGCGGCGCGCTGCCGATGCCCGCCACTGCAACGCGCGGCACGGTGAGCGCGTTGTCGTGGCGCTCGATCAAAATATTCACGTCCAACGACAGGCCGATGGACAACGCGGGCGGCGCGCCGTTAAAACAAAAACGCACGATCGCCGCGCCGGTTTGCGTGTTGACTTCTTTGGCGATGTAACAAATTTGGGTTTCATATTTTTGCCGCTGATTGCCCAATGGCGCAACGGTGGCGGGCATGCCGAGTCGCAGCTCGCTCAAATATTGCTCGTCCACTTCGGCTTCAACATCGAGCTGATCCGCGGTGGCGATTTCATAAATGATCGTTTCCGTGCCGACCTTTTGGCCGTTGTCAACGGGACGCTTGAGCACGTAGCCGGAAAATGGCGCGCGCAAAATGTAATCTTGCAGCAGGGTTTCCGCTTCGCCAATCGCGGCTTCGAGCTGGTGCAAAACTTTTTCGCCCTGTTCCACGCTGAGGCGGGCTTGCTCGACTTCTTCGGTGGAATTAAGGCCGGTGCTGTTGAGCTTTTGCACGCGCTCATACGTTCGCCGCGCTTGCGCCAATTGCTCGCGCTGTGTCGCCGCGGCGGCTTGCGCTTGCTGCACTTTGGCGCGTGCTGCGCCGTCGAAAATCTGCGCGAGCACTTCGCCTTGTTGCACGGCCTCGCCTTCTTCGCGCGTCAATTTCACGAGCCGTCCCGACACCACCGGAATCACGCGATTGAAATAGCGCGGCCGGATGCGCGCGGTGATCGCCAACGCGCGCGCGACGTTCTCCTGCTTGATTTCCGCGACCTCAACGGAGGGCGGCTGGCGCAACATCACGACCATTTTATAAACCACGAAAATCAAACCGAGCGCGAGCAGCCACGAGAACAATCGTTTGATGATCGTTGCGAAACGCGAGATTGGAAAATTTGATCGACGCATTTCCGCGCGCGTATCAGTGTTTATTGGTTTCATTTTTCCTCTCGGCAATCAACTGCTTCGCCGTTTCTAAAATCGTGTCAACCTCATTCATAAAATCCGTCCAAGTCGGTTTCACTTCGAGGTCCGGTTTGATGCCGTGATCGGGCTGCGCCGTGGCCGGATAAGATGCGATGAGGGGAATGTCCATTTCGATTTGCGAATTGGGCAAAGTTAAAAAGAAAATTTGTCCGCCGGTGGTTCCTTGCAGATTGCCGCCGGTCTCTTCGCCGATCAAAGTCGCGAGCCGGTTTTCTTGCAAGAGCTTCGCCAGATAAAACGTGGCCGAGCTGTTGGCGCTATTGATCAACAAATAGACCTTGCCTTTAAACGCTTCGGCGCGTGGTTGAATTTGGCGCGCCGCGTTTTCTGAATCTTTCAATTCATAAAAACCGTTGCCGCGAGCGCGCACTTGGCCTTGCCGGTTGCGGAACGAATCGTCCCACGTTTTTAAATGCTCGTTCAATTCCGGCGGGACGGTTTCATAACGCAGCAAGCGCTGAAAGCCCGTCACCGTGATCGGGTGACGAACAAGATACTTGCTCAATTCGTCATTCACTTCATCGGCGCCGCCGGCATTGTCGCGAACATCGAGAATCAGATTGGAGATTTTTCTTTTTTCAATTTCGGCAAAAGCCTCTGCTAGAAACTTTTTCCAATCCAACTCCATCTTCCAAACGACGAAAGTTCCCAGCCGCAAATAAGCCGTCTGCTCATCGAGAATTTTGAATTGCCAAAGCTCGTCGAGCGTTGGAGATTTGCCCAGGCGCTCCGTTCTTTGCGCGCGGCTCACGGGCTTTAGCACCGCCGCAAAAACTTGCTGCGTCGCGGCATCAACAGCGTCAATGACGTAGCCTTCGCTGCGCGGCGGAAACAGCAGTGGAAAATAAATATCGAACGCCTCAAAATCGTCGAAGCCGGTGAGCTGCAATTGCTGCCGGCGATTGCCGTCGTTGGCGCCGTCGCCTTTAACGAACAGCATGAGGCTGTCCAAAATCGTTGCGCTCGCCACGCCGTTGATGGCGCGGATTTCCGTGCCGCGCGTCAATCGAGTCTCGGCGGAAACGTTTTGCGCAATCACCAAACGACGCTCGAACCATTGCAATGTCAACGGGAGTTTATCAACTCGCTCAAATAACCGGCGTTTGGTGGCTTCGGGTTGATTCCAAAAATTGCAGTACGTGTGGCCGCATTGGATTTGCGCCAAAAATTTCGAGAATGCGAGATAAGCCTGCGCGAGCGTCAGGTCATTTTGCAGTTGGCGCTCCAACTGCGCGAAATAACCGTTGATCGTGGTTGCGTCGGCATAGCGATATAATCCGCCGTGCAGTTGCGTGTAAGCTTTTTTCATTAGCGCAAAATCTTCCTGCAGCAAACGCGCCGGAATGATCTTCATGGCCGTATCCGCGGCAAGCGCCGGCGCGTTCCAAATTTCCGGCGCGCCGCCGCTTTGCCATTGCGTCAAAGTGATTCGGCGATTGCCGCTGCGCGCGAGCTCCCACACCACGTCGCCATAAACATATTTGTATTCGAGCACGGAATCCGCGCGGTTCGCGGCAAACGTCACCGTGCCGGTGTAAACGCCGTCTTGCTCCTCATCGCTTAACGGCAAGTTTTTTTCCCACGAGAGCGGCGGCAAACTGCCGCGAATACCGACGTTGGGTTTTTGCGGCAAATCTTTTCTCACCCCGGAAAGATCGACTTGAAAAGTCACAGTGTGCTTTTCGGATTTTTGCAGCGCGCAGCCGCTGCTGAGAGCTGCGAAACATAAACTGACGACCACAACGGTTTTGCTTTTCAGATTGAAGCATTTTGTTCGCATGGGTTCTCTGTTTTCAAAAAATCATCACGTGCGCATCTGAATCGCGGCGCAGTGTTTAATCACACCTAGCCATTTTCTTTTTTAATGGCCTTCACAACTCCGCGCAACATCCCGCGAAAAATTAGTTCATGCAACGGATACAACGCGTACCAATAGAGCAAACCGAAAATGCCGACGGGGTCGAAGATGGCGGTTTGGCGAATGGTGGAATGTTCGCCCTCGCGCGTCACTTCAAATTGCAGCCATGCGCGGCCGGGCAGTCTCATTTCGGCAAAGAGGCGCAGCAAATGATCGCGCTCAAAAGCTTCGACGCGCCAAAAGTCGAGCGTGTCGCCGGGCGCGGGCCATTCGGGATCGCGGCGGCCGCGTCGCATGCCCACGCCGCCGCAGAGCAAATCGAGGAAGCCGCGCAAACGCCACAGCCCGTTGCCATAATACCAACCCGTTTCTCCGCCGATGCGGCGAATCGGTTGCATCGCTTCTTCCGCGGTGCAGGCAACGTCGATCGTGCGCGAATCGACAATGCGCGAACCGAATCTCACGCCGCCCCAACTCCGCGCCGCGCCGGGCGATGAGAGCGCATCGGACCAGCGCGTGGTCGCGAACTCTTGATCTTCGTTGATCAACGCGCGCGCCATGGCTTCACGAATGCCGCGCGGTTGGAAAGCAAACACGCGGCGCGCGCGATCATTCGTGACTACGGTTTTGTGGCGCACGCTGTCGATGAGTTTTTTGCCCACGCGCGCATACACCGGCGTAACCAATCCGAGCCATAAACTTGAAAGTCGCGGCGTCAACATCGGCACGGGCAGGATGAAGCGTTTGAGTCCGCGCTGCCGCGCATATTCCAGCATGAGGTCGAGATAGGAAACCACGTCCGTGCCGCCGATTTCGTAAACGCCGTTGCCCTCAATCGCTGCGTCGAGCGCGGCCACGAGATACGCGATCACGTCTTCGATGGCGATGGGCTGCGCGAGCGTGTTCGTCCAGCGCGGCGTGATCATCACCGGCAGTTTCTGCACGAGCGCGCGAATCATTTCAAACGAGAGACTGCCGGAGCCGATGATGATCGAGGCGCGCAGTTCGAGGATGGGCACACCGGAAGCGCGCAGAATGTGGCCGACTTCATGGCGGCTCGCCAAGTGCGGCGAAAGTTCTTCGTCGCTTCCCAGCCCGCCGAGATAGATGATGCGGCGCACGCCCGCGGCGTGTGCGGCCTCGGAAAAATTTTTCGCGGCGCGGCGATCTTCCTCTTCAAACGTGCCGCTCGAACCCATCGAATGCACCATGTAATATGCGGCTTCGACGCCGTTCATCGCCGCGGCGAGCGAAGTGGCGTCGAGCACGTCGCCCTTCACCACCTCGGTCGTGGCGCGCACGCGTGTTTGCAAATATTCCGGCCGCCGCGCGAGGCAGCGCACGCGATGGTTATTTTCTTCGAGCGCTTTGAGCAAGCGGCCGCCGACGTAGCCGCTCGCGCCGGTGAGGAGGATGAGAGGTTTTGAGGTCATGTGAAAAAAACTTATGTGACGTAAAGGCGGCCAAACTCTTCCGCCGAGAGGGTTCTGTTTATGAAATGGATTTCGGCAAATTTTCCGGCGTGACAACTTCACCGGCAATGAGCCGCTTGCGCATTTGTTCAAAAATTTTCTGATCGCGCTCGCGTTGGCCCGCGGGCCGCTTGCGCATGGAAGCGAGCGCCAGTTTCATGCGTTGATTCGGCGCGAGCGTTTGCTCGTGTCTGGCCAATTTTGCCCAATAGAGATTGGTGAGCGGACAATTCTTTTTGGGATCAAAAGCGCAGTGCGCGCAATAGTCGCTCATGCGATGAATGTACGCTGCGCCGGAAATGTACGGCTTGGTGGTGATGAAATCGCCGAGCGCAAACGTGCCCATGCCCAACACGTTCGGCTCCACCACCCAGTCGTAGGCGTCGGTGTAAGCGGCCCCAAACCAATCCGTCAACTCGCGCGGAGAAACGTCGAGCAGCGTCGCGATATTGGCGAGCACCATCAAGCGCGTGATGTGATGGCTGTATCCTTCTTCCCAAACCGTCTTCACGACGTGATCGAGACAAGCGAGGCCGGAGCGCGCGCCCCAATAAGCCGGCGGCAGCGGCGTGTTCTCGCCGAGCGCCGCGAGCTTCGCGCCGCCATCAAGTTCGCGGAGTGCTGAAGAAACCGGCCACGATTTTTTTGCCCAACGCGCATAACCACCATCGCCAACTTGCTTCGCACATGAGACCTCGCTTGAAGGTAATTTGCGAAAGCCCTGCGTCGCTTCATGCACGTGACGCACGAATTCGCGCCAGCCGAGCACTTGCCGAATAAAACCTTCTTTGCTCGCGAGCGGCAAATTCATTTTTTCAACTTCCGCCACAACGCGCGCCGGCAAGAGACGATGCAAATTCATCAACGCCGAAAGCCGGGTGTGAAACAAGCCGCGCGAGGCCGTGGACATCGCGTCTTCATACGGCCCAAACAACGGCAGACAATTTTTTTTGGCCCATTGCCAGAGCGTTTCGGCCTCGGCGAGCGTGCAGGGAAGTTGCTCGAGATGCAACACGCCGGGATGAGGTGCAAAGTTTTTTTCAATGAGCGCGCCGACTTCGGCTTTGAGGGGATCGATGGAAAAAGTTGGCGGGATTGGCGCGGCAGGCTCGCCTTTCCACGGCTGGCGATTGTCCGCGTCGAAACTGAATTTGCCGCCGACAGGTTTGCCGTTTTCCATGAGCACGCCGGTGGCGCGCCGCACGTGACGATAAAACGCGTCCATGCGCCACGGCGGATTTTTCATGCTCGCGCGAAATTGTTCGGGCGTCGTGAGCCAGCCCTCATGCGGAATGATTTGCAAACCGCCGCTGGCGATCAACGGTTGCAGATCAACACGCAGCTCGTACTCCGCGGGTTGCATGACGCGTATCGCTCCCAACTCCTGCACCAGCGGCGCGAGCGCGGCGCGATAGCTGTCGCGCGTGAAAACGTATTTGATCGCAACGCCGCGCTCGGCTTGCTCCAATGCGAAGTGGCGCATGTTGGCGAGCACGAGCGCGAGCTTCTGTTTGTGATAAGGCCGGCGCGCCGCTTTCCACGCGCTTTCAACGAGCACGAGGCCGAGAGACTGCGCCGCTTCGCGCGCCAGCGGCCCGATGGCGTCCGTGAGTTGATCATACGGAACAAACAGCCAGCGCCGATTGCTCGGATCGCTTGCGCGCGTCGCGAGCTCTTTGCGAAAAACGCTCATGCGTGCTTCACCTGCAGGCGCGCCTTCATCCCCGCATCGATCTTTTCCCCGCGCAGCGCGGATTCGATCATGAGATACTCGCCGAGGTTCTCCATCGTGATCAAACCCACGAGTTGTTGCTGGCGCACAACGGGCAGCGTGTGACACGCGCAGGTTTGTAATCGCGCGAATGCGCTCTCCAGCATCTCCGTGGTTTCGACGGTTTGAAAGTCGCGCTGCATGACTTCCGCGACCGCGGCGTCTTTGCCTTGTTTCGCGAGCGCGAGCAACAAATCGCTGCGCGTCAACACGCCGACCACGCGGCCGTCATCGACTACGGGAAAATCCTGTTGCGAACCGGCGAGAATCAACTCAATGGCGCGCGTGAGGCGATCATGCGGCGAGAGCGCGCGAAAGTCTGTGAGCATGGCGAGCTTCACCGGAATGCCGCCGAGCGCGGATTTTGTCTGCACTGCGCTCGCTTCCTGCCCCGCGCCGATCCACACGAACAGCGCGATGAAGAGCAGAAACGGATTCGTGAACAAGCCGAGAAAGCCGAACACGAGCGCCATGCCCTGGCCGATGCTCGCGGCGATTTGCGTCGCGCGCGCGTAATCTTTTTTCGTGGCTAACAACGCGCGCAACACGCGCCCTCCGTCCATCGGAAACGCGGGCAACAGATTGAACAGCACGAGCGAGACATTCACCAACATCAACCGCTCGGCGAACGAGCCGCCGGTCATCGTCAAACTTTCGAGCGGTTCAAAAGCCGAGGTAATTTGCAGCCAAAGAAACAACGCGACGGCGATCACCACATTGACCGCGGGACCGGCGAGTGCGACCCACAACTCTTGCTTGGGATCTTCGGGCATGCGTTCGAGGCGCGCCACGCCGCCGATGGGCAGGAGCGTAATTTCGCGCGTTTTGATGCCGTACTTCTTCGCGGTGAGCGCGTGCCCAAACTCGTGCAACAACACGCAGCCGAACAACGCGAACACAAAGAGCAGACCGTTGATCGTCATTGCCAAAGACTGCCCCGCGCTCCAATGCGTCCACACCACCCAGCCGATGATGAACAAGAACGTCGTGTGAATGTAAACGCCGATGCCGGCGTATGAGCCGATCTTCCATGACCATTTCATGTTGATTCCAACCTCCGCTTTTTTTATCCAAAATTTTTCGCCGTCAAATTTCGTCTTATTTCCTCTTCTGCAGCAACGCGCGGAGCGCGAGCACTTCCTCGCGCAGACCGGCGATTTGTTGGGACAGCGTTTCCGATTCATCATGGGCCGCAACGCGCAGCGCGGCCATTTCGTTTTGGCGCTCGGCTTCTTGTTGCGACTGCATGGTGTTCACGATGATCGCGATGAACAGATTCAACACGGCAAAGCTCGTAACGATGATGAAAGGCAGAAAGAAAATCCACGCCCAAGGATAAACCTCCATCACGGGCCGGACGATGCCGGAAGACCAGTTGTCGAACGTCATGATTTCGAACAGCGAGTACATGGCGCGGCCGATGGTGCCGAACCATTCTCCGAACCTTGCGCCGAACAACTGATGCGCCAACACCGCGGTGACGTAATACACCAGCATGAGCACGACGATGATCGAAACCATGCTCGGAATCGCTTCGAGCAGCGCCTGCACCACGCTGCGCAATTTGGGCACGACGGAAAACATGCGCAACACGCGCAGCACGCGAAACGCGCGCAGCACCGACAGGTTGCCGGTTGCGGGCAGGAGTGAGATCGCGACGATAACGAAATCAAAAACATTCCAGCCGCCGCGGAAAAAGCGCGGGCCGTAAACGAGCAGTTTCGCCGAGAGTTCGAGCACGAAGATCGCCAACGCGAACCGGTCGATGAGCTTGAGCCAAGTGCCCGCGCTCGCCATTGCCGTGGTCGAAGTCTCCAGGCCTAACGTGATCGCGTTGATGAGAATGACCGCGGTGAGGAAACTCTGCGTGCGGCCGGATTCGACGAGGTTTTGCAGCGCAACGCGGGCGCGCTCCGCTTCAGGTGCAAAGTTTTTCATTCACGAAAAAGACTTTTTGTTAGAAAAGAACGATTGGTGAGAGGTGGCGATCGCAGTCGATGATAATCAGCCACGGCTAAACCGTGGCTGATTGTCGCCGCAATTTCTTTTACCGCACAAAGGCGCTTACCTCATGCGATAGCGCAGCAAACACCCCACGCCGCCGAGATTGTGCAACAGGTCGCTGTGTAAAACGATTTCGACTTTCACGCCGTTTTTCTCCGCGAGCCGCAACATCTCTTCTTTCAAGTTTTGCGCATGCAAGCCGGCGCCCCCGCACTGCGGACAAGTTTCGGGCTGCGCGATTTTTTCGCTCTGCATGCCGCAACCCGCACAGCGCCATGCCGGCGGCGGCTCATAACTTTTGCCCATGACGAGCACGTCGGCCTGGCCCCAAGAGAGCGCGTTCAAGGTTTCGACCGTGCCCGCGACCGCTAAACCGCCGGTGTTGAGTTCGCGCTGCAGCCGGTCAACCATCGCGAGCGATTCCATCTCTTCGCGCACGATAAAGGTCGAGATGGTCGAAGCCACGATGTCGGAAATCTTCTCGCGCGGCGCGGCTGCAACCGTGTCGATCAACTTGCTCAACAGATGCTTGGGCAGCGCTTGTTTGACGCGCGCGGTCATGCGCGGCTCGCCGGCGAGCAACAAATGCGTGTGCCCGCCGGCAGCCATCAACCGATCCAGAATTTTAATCTTCTCTTGCAGGAACTGCTCGGTTTGCGCTTTGCGATGATGCTGATAATATTCCTTGCTCCAGCCCGTGCTCACGCGTTCGCGCAGTTCGGGACGCTCGCGCCAAATTTCTTCGGTCACTTCGCCGAGATTGACTTCCATGATGCGGGCGTGCTCTTCCGTGGCGAACAGCACCACGAAGCGATGATAGTTGTCTTTCAATTCGATGAGGTGAAAAATATTCGGCGTCGGATATAGCGTCATCCAATTGGGCAACGGCGCGCGAAACTGCAGCGGCAAAAAGAAGGGACTTTTGCCGCCGCGCGCGAAGAGCGCCGCGCCTTTGGCCTCGAACGTCAACTCGGTCGCGATAAAACTCTCGAGGTGGCCGAGCGCTTCTTCGAAGTGTTTGCGATTTGCGCCGCTCAAACTCAAGCGCAGCGCGCTGATTTGTTCATCCAAAGCCTGACGATAGAACGGCAGGCCGGCTTCGAGATTGACATAGCAACTGAGCACGGGCGCTTCCGCCGGCTCCAGCGTTGCCAAATAACGAATGTGCTTTTGCAGATTTTTCAATTCCATCGCATCATCTCCAGCGTTAGGTTCAAAGTGCAGTCAAAATATATTTCTCACATGGCCATGCGAGCACAAGCGAAATTTTTTTTTCAAAAGCTGCTAGGCCTGAGCGCGACGCTTGTTTTTCAAATAAAGCAACACCGAGCCGACAATCGTAATCACCGTTATCGGAATCACAAACTCCAACATCACGGCGCTGAAGCGCGTCGTGCTCCGTCGCGGCTAAAATCAAATACAACGTGTACGCGATATAATAACCGAGGAAGAGCGCGCCTTTTCGGCGTGAGACGCGATTGCCGGTGAAGAAAATCGGCAAGCACGGCCACGGCGAGCATAACGGGAATATCGAAGCGCAAAGCCGTGGGATTCCATTGCACCGTCGGCTCGCTGCTTTGCAACGGCGAGCGCACCAAACGCATGACGCGATGATTTTGCTTTTTCAAAGCCTCGATTAAAGCCGTGCCGATCATGCCGGTTGAACCGCTGATGAGAATATTCATGTCCACGCCTCCTTGCAACCGTAAAAATTTTAAAAAATTTGTTTATATGCCGCCCCATCAAAGCCGACGATTAGCGCCCTCGTCTTGTCATTGTTCCAACGCCTGCGGTTTTTCAATCCACTCCCCGGACTCAATCATGCGGCGGGTCGTCTCATGGCGATAGGCAAACATACGCTCGAGCTTGCGGCGGATCAACCAATCGCCGAACCATCGCCCGACCAGCCCCAGCGGCGCTTCATATTCGACCTCGTCGCGCAAGATGGTTCCACCACGGCCATCGC
>CAYNDW010000093.1:11873-13373 GCA_964395375.1 uncultured Cytophagia bacterium | reverse complement strand
ACGCGGTTAAACCGCCATTCCCTAATTTATCATGAAAAAAACTCTCATTCTCGGAATCATCGCACTAACCTTGCTCGGCTTCGTGGCCTATCGCATCCTTGCCACTCGCCCCGCGGCGCAAGCTTCGCGGCCGCAGAGCGCGCCGCTGGTGCGCATTGAAAAGCCCGTGCGCGAAACCGTGGTCCACAAACTCCAACTCAGCGGCGACGTGGCCGCGTTGCAGCAAGCTGCAATCTTCTCGCGCGTGAGCGGCAATCTCGAGCGCGTCGTCGTAGATATCGGCGACCGCGTGCGGCGCAATCAATTACTCGCCGTGATCGACTCCACCGAGCTGCGGCAACAAGCGCAACAAGCCGAAGCCATGTTCTTCAATGCGAAAGTCAAACATCAACGCATGAAAAATTTACAGGAGCAGGATTTGGTTTCAAAAGAGGACGTGGATGATACCGAGGCGACCATGAAAGTGGCCTCCGCGAGTTATGAAGCCGCGCGCACACGCTTGAACTATGCGCGCATCACTGCGCCGTTCGCGGGCTATATCACCAAACGCATGCTCGACCCCGGCGCGATGGTGACCTCCGGCAATGCCACGCTCTTCATGTTGATGGATCTCGACAGCGTGAAAGTCGTGGTCAATGTTTTGGAAAAAGACACGCCGCGCCTCGCGAAGGTGAAGCAAGCCTTGGTCGCGGTCGACGCCTATCCCGACAAACAATACGCGGGCCGCGTCACGCGCAACAGCGAAGCGCTCGACCTCGCCACGCGCACACTCGCGGTTGAAGTCGCCGTGCCCAACTCAGATCATGTTTTGAAGCCCGGCATGTTCGCGAAAGTCACGCTCATCATCGACGAGCGCGCGGAGGCGTTGACCGTGCCCACGCAAGCGATTCTCAAAGACGACCGCGGCAGCTTTGTTTTTGCCGTAGAAAATAATTCCGCCAAACGCATTCCGGTCAATATTGGCGCAGAGCAAAACACGCGCACGGAAATTACCTCCGGCCTCGCCGGAGGCGAAGACCTCATCACCACCGGCCAGCAGTTCGTGAAAGACGGCGGCCAAGTGTCGATTCAAAAGCAACTGCCCGCAGAAAGCAATTGACGACCGCGACGATACGAAACGAAGCTTGTATCGGCACTCCCCCTCTGGTGTCATTCAGAAGGAATCCTTTTATGATCTAGGCAGAATCTCCAGCGCGTAAAAAGATTCCTGCTGAATGACAGGTTAGAGGTTGAGCTGTTCGCACGATTGGCTCTTTCTCTTTGTTGGCTAATTGGCTCCTTCTCTTGTTTGTCTCCTTGGCTCCTTATCTAATTTGGCCCCTTGACGACCATGTGGCTCACTCGCCTTGCCCTCAAATATCCCATCTCTACTTTCCTCTTTGCCGTGACGATCATCGTCTTCGGCTATGTTTCATTTCAACAACTGCCGGTGGATCTGCTGCCGAACATCACCATTCCCGTGATCACCACCGTGACGTTCTATTCTGGCGCGGGCCCGCT
>CAYNDW010000093.1:0-11863 GCA_964395375.1 uncultured Cytophagia bacterium | reverse complement strand
ATGCTCTTCGCCGGCAACCTCGTGCGGCAGCCAGCGCTCACCACGCTCGTCGAGCGCGCAGTCAGCTCGGTGAATGACGTGAGCTACATTCAATCTTCAACCCGCGAAGGCGTTTCGCGCGTGAGCATCAATTTCAATTGGGACGCGAACGTCGACGTCGGCTTGATCGACGTCGTGCAGCGTGTGAATCGCATCGTGAATCAATTGCCCACGGGCGTATCGCAGCCGGTCGTGCTGCGTTTCGATATCACCAATGTGCCCGTGTGCAACATCGCCATCGCGGGCGACATGGACGAGCGCGATCTTTACGACCTCGCGTTCAACGTGATTCAACCGCAAATCGAGCACGTGCGCGGCGTGGCTTCGGGACAGGTGGGCGGCGGACGCATTCGCGAAATTCATATCACGCTCGACCGCAATCGCTTGCAAGCCTTGCAGCTTCCGGTGCAAAGTGTGCTCACCGCGATTGCCAATTCCAATCTCATCATCCCTTCGGGCGATTTGAAAACCGGCCAATTCGATTACGCGCTCAAAACCGAAAGCCGCTTCAACGTGATCAAGCCCATGGCCGACATCGTGGTGAAGATCGTGGACGGCGTGCCGATTCGCGTGAAAGACGTGGCCGAGGTGACGGACAGCTATCAAGAGCAGACGGAAATCATTCGCATCAACGGCAAGCCCGGCATCACGTTGCGCGTGCAAAAGCTCGCGAACGCAAACTCCGTCGAGGTCGTTGACAACATTTTGCGCGCGCTGCCCAAGCTCACCGGCATCCCGCAATCCGTGCAGCTTTCGATGACGTTCGATCAATCGCTCTACATTCGCCAAACCATTTCAGGCTTGCAGCGCGAAGCCACACTCGGCGGCGTGCTCGCGATGCTCATCATTCTGCTTTTCCTCCGCAACCTGCGCGGCACGCTCATCATCATCGTCGCGATTCCGTTGTCGATCTTGATCACGTTCATCTTCTTCCGCTTCGGCAACGTCACGCTCAACATCATGACCTTTGGCGGACTCGCGCTCGCCGTGGGCCGCCTTGTGGATGATTCGATTGTCGAGCTCGAAGCCATTGCGCGGCATTATCACGATTGGCAGCCCGGCCAATCCAAGCTGCAAGCCACGCTCGCCGCAGCGCAAGAAGTGGCCGCGCCGATTTTTATTTCCACACTCACGACCGTCATCGTGTTCTTGCCCATCGTGTTTCTCACCGGCATCGCGAAGCTCTTGTTCATTCCGCTCACGATCACGATTGCGGTCGCGCTCTTCGGCTCGTTCTTCGTTTCGCGCACGGTCACGCCCTTGCTTTGTTTAAAATATCTTCCGCCGGAAAAAGAATTGAACCGGCGCTCGCAAAATTTCTCCGACCGCATGCGCGTGTTCGCGCACGATCTCTTGGCCGCGCTCGACGAATGGTACGTGCGGCGCTTGCAATGGGCGTTGGGCCATCGTCGTATCGTGATCGGCGGCATCGTGGTTTTCGCCACGCTCTCATTGGCTTTGGTCAAATTCATCGGCACCGAATTTTTTCCCGATCAAGACGAGAGTCAATTCACCATCAACGTGAAATTGCCGGTGGGCACGCGCGCGGAAGAGACCGACAAAACCACGCGCGCCATTGAAAGCATTTTGCAAAGCGAAGTGCCGGAGATGCACGCGATGATCTCAAACATCGGCGTGCCCTCTTCGCGCAGCGGAAATTTTTTCTCGCGCAATGCCGGCAGCCACACTTCGAATATCCAAGTCGCGCTCGTGCCGCCGCATGACCGCAAGCGTTCCGTGTTTGAAATCATCAACGGCATTCGCGGCAAAGTTTCGCGCATGGCGGGCGCGACCATCTTCGTTGCGCCGAGCGGCTTTCTGCGCTTCCTGTTAAACTTCGGCTCCTCGGCGCCGCTCGACATCGAGATTCGCGGCTTTGATTTGGAGACCGGCTCGAACCTCGCGAAAGAGATCGCCAACATTGTGCGCAACACGCCCGGCGCGGTGGACGTGCAAATCAGCCGCGACGACAATCTGCCCGAATTGCGCGTGCAAATCGACCGCGACAAAGCCGGCGTGCTCGGCCTCAACGTCGCGCAGATTTCGAGCACCATCAACACGTGCATCAACGGCACCGTGGCTTCGCTCTTCACCGATCCGGTCACGGGCAATCAATACAACATTCTCGTGCGCTTGAGTGAAGACTATCGCTCGCAGATCGAAGACTTGAAGAACATCGTGCTCACCACTTCCGGCGGCGAACAAGTGTTGCTCGGCAACATCGCCACCGTGTATAAAGCCAACGCGCCTGTGCAGCTTGATCGCAAACAGCAGCAGCGCATTCTCAATGTGACGGCGAACGTGACGGGCCGCGATCTCGGCGGCGTGGCGAACGACGTGCGCAGCCAACTCGCGCAGCTCAATCTCCCGCCCGGATTCGAAGTTGTGCTCGGCGGCAATGTCGAGCAGCAGCAAAAAGCGTTCAGCGATTTGCTGCTCGCGTTCGGCTTGGCGATCTTGCTCGTGTATGTCGTGATGGCTTCGCAATTCCAATCGCTGCTCGATCCGTTCATTATCATGTTCACAGTCCCGCTCGGCATCGTCGGCGTGTTTTGGATGTTGTTCCTCACGAACACGACGCTCTCCGTGACTTCATTTCAAGGCATCATCGTGATGGTCGGCATCGTAGTGAGCAACGGCATTCTGCTCGTGGATTACACGAATCACTTGCGCCTGCGCGAAGTGCCGCTGCACGAAGCCGTGATCCAAGCGGGCCGCACGCGCCTCAAGCCGATTCTCATGACCTCGCTCGCCACCGTGCTCGGCTTGATTCCCATGGCCCTCGGCATGGGCGGCGAAACCACGCAAGCGCCTTTGGCAATTGCAGTCATCGGCGGCTTGACGGTCTCGACTGCGCTCACATTGTTCTTCGTACCTGCGCTATATACGGTGTTTGAGGAGAGGATGAAGCGGGAGGCGAGGGAGGAGTAAAAAGAGTATGAGAAGTCCGACTTACGCGAAAAGGCTTTTGTGGTTTATGAGAATCGTCTTGCGCAAGTCGGACTTCGCTCCGATATAGGCTAATACTTTTTGTCCAGAGGTATTTTATGCTTTATCTCTATTTGGATGAATCTGGCGACCTAGGCGACTTGCTTCAAAGCCCAGGCACGTCGCGACATTTTGTGATTGCCATTTTGGAGATTAACGGAGATACGAACAAGAAAGCAATTGAAAAGGCGATCACGCGAACGTTGCGAAATAAGCTGCATGGGAAGCATCCTCGGCACCACAATCATGCGAATGAACTCAAAGCTGCCAAGACCGTGTTTGCAATCAAGGAGTATTTTTATCGCCAAGTCGCAGCCATCCCGTTCAAGCTTTACGCCGTTATTCTCGATAAAACGCGCTTTGTCAATCAACCGCAAATGAGCAAGAAACGAATCTATCAGTTCATTACCCATTTGGTATTGAAAGAGCTGCCGCTCGACCAAGCTGCTGATCAAATAATCTTGGCCGTGGATAGAAGCATGGGCGGTTCGGCACGACGAGAATTCAACGAGTATTTGTTTGAACAGTCGGCAGCTCGAATTCCTCCGCATGTGCCGTTTTCCATTTATCATGACTTATCGCATGAGAATAGGCCTTTGCAAGCCGTTGACCTTTTCGCGTGGGGAATTTATCAGAAATACGAGGAGGAAAACAGACAGTGGTATGATCTATTTCAGGAGAAAATCGTGTATGAGCAGGTATACCCACATAAACAAAAAGAGAGTGATCCCTGAATAGCGCTTCCCCGAGGTTATGTTACCAACCTAAAGAAGGGAACACCTCGGGAACCATTCAGGCTTTACTCACTCTCTTTTCAAAACGATGAACCAAAAACAATCTCGCACGGCATCTCAGCCACGCTATGAATCCCCGTACAGTCCGGGGCACCTGACGAGCGACAAATAACATTCTTTGAGGAATTATGCAAGAGAATTTTCTGAACCCCGCCGAGAAACTGCAATTGATCGAAGACCTCTGGGATGACCTTGCCGCCCCCCCTAAGACTGTGCCCGTGCATGAATGGCAAAAGCAAGAGTTGGATCGCCGCAAAGCCAACCTCATGAGCAGCCCGGCTTCCGCGCTATCGTGGAAAGAAGCCAAACGCATGGTACGCAGTTGCTATGGCCGCTCATCATCGGTGGCTAAACGGTATGAAAGTTACGAAAAACGACATACCATTCTCGACCACGACTCCGAACGATATTTATTTGTACCATCCCTCCTCGCACGTCATTCCGCGGGAATCCAGTTACGCGCAAAAGGTACTGCCCCGTTTTTGAGGCGGAATGATAAAAATTGAGATGCGAAGTGTAACCTGATTTGTGCTCCGAGCCGTAAGTATAAATTGATTGTTGCTTCTCCGACTCACATAAACTTCGACGACATTTCAATACAGCGTATGCCCTCAACCAATCCCATTAACGCCTCTTCTCCAACTTTGCCCACTCACGACTTCGAAGCCGTGGTGCCGTTGCTGCCGGCGTTTCGTTTCGCGCATGAACCCGTGCGCGCGGAAAACGCGACGCGTTTTGTGGGCCGCGAAGCCGAACTCGCGACTTTAGTCGAGCGCATCATCTTTTCCGAAGGCGGTTCTTTTCTCGTCACCGGCTATCGCGGCGTGGGCAAGACTTCGTTCGTCAAGCAAGTGCTTCGTCGCCTGCGTGAAAGCGTGCTCTGGGCCGCGTCTTTACTGTGTGAAACGGACATCCTGGACGTTCAGCTCAACGTGGCGCGTCCGCTGGAGCCGAAAGAGTTGATGCACCACATCATTCGCCGGCTGTACGATGGCCTCGTAGAGCAAGGGCTGTTCGCGCGCTTGCACCCGGCCTTGCGCGAAGAGCTGCTCCTCGCCTATCAACGCACCTCGTTCAACATGGCGCGCAAAACCGGCGAGACTTCCGAAAAAAGTATCGGCATTGGCGAAGCCAGCCTCGGCGCGGAGAAGTTAAAAGCGACGATCAAGACCTCTTTTCTTTATAAACGGAGCCATTCACAGAATCTAGAAATGACGTTCATGGGGTATGATGATAAGGCCGCGGAGTTCGACATCATCCGCCTTGCGCGGCAACTGGCCGAGGGTTATGAGGAAGAACTCACGTGGTTCGAGCGACAAATTAAAAAACTGCGCGGCGTGCCGCCCGTGCGCCGGCGTTTGAAGATCGTCTTTGTGTTTGACGAGTTGGACAAACTCGAAGAATTTTCCGCGGTGGTAAACGGCACACCGCGACCGGCGATTGATGAAATGCTCGGCGTGCTCAAAAACCTTTTCACCACTTCCGGCATTACTTTCATTTTTGTTGCGGGCAAAGATTTACAGGAACGCTGGCTCGAAGATTTAGGCCGCGGCGACAGCGTCTATGAGAGCGTATTTTGCTATGACAAATATCTCGCGTGTATGTGGAACGAAGCCGACGCCATCTGCGACGGTTTTGTAGACTGGGACAAACTGCAACACGAAGCCAAGCCTCCGACCACGAGCAACGCCTCGTCCGCGACCGTGACTTTCGCCGGCACTAGTGGTGCGCCGCCGGTCTATGAAGATTTCAAGAAGTATCTCGCCTATAAAGGCCGCGGCATTCCGCGCCGCATTATTCGCGGCTTCAACGAATACGTGCATTGGCACGGCAAGCAGCCGCAACTTGCCTTCACCCGGCAAGACGTGCGCCGCATGCGTTTCTATGCGGGCCTGCAAGAAGTGCTCACGCAACACGAACGCCGGCTCTTTGGCAAGATCACGGAAGAAATTTTGAACACGCAGCAGGACAAGAGCCGCCTCGGGGTGTATTATCTTTTGGATTGGATGCTGCGCCGCGGCGAGATGGAATTTACCGTGCTCGGCGTGATCGCCGCTTCGCAACAATTGAGCGCGAAAATCGCGCCCACGCAAGAAGTCGCGCCCGAAATGATTCACGCCGTGATCGACATTCTGCGCGCCGGCGAATATCTCAACGTCGTCGGCAACGAGCAAGATCAAGTTCAAATCGGCGACGTGAATGCGCAGAAAGAGCCGCGTTACAAACTCACGGCGCGGCGCTTGGCGGAGCTGCGCGGTTTGGCCGGCGCCTTCGCGGCAGAAGCCGTAGCGTTGCAAAGCGCGCCGGCCCTCGCGCAGAAAATCGGGCCGTACAAAATTCTGGCGCGCGCGGGCAAGGGCGGCATGGGCGAAGTCTTTCGCGCGTGGGATGAAAAAAACAATCGCCTCGTCGCCGTGAAAGTGATGGCCGCAAATTTAGCGAGCGATCCCTTGGCCGTGGCGCGCTTCAAACGCGAAGCGCAAGTGTTGAGCGCGTTGCAGCATCCCGGCATCGCGAAGTATTATGAGTTGGGCGAAGAGCAAGACTGCCCTTATCTCGTGATGGAATTTTTAGAGGGCCTCGATCTCAGTGCTTTGCTCGCGCAGCACGGCAAGTTCTTGAGCGCGGTTGCCACCGCTATCGCCAAAGCGGTCGCGGAAATTCTGCGCTACGTGCATGAACAACGCATCGTGCGCAACGACGTGAAGCCCGGCAATATCTTGCTCACGCATGCGGGCCGCGTTTACTTGATGGACTTCGGCATCGCGCGCGCCGCGCTGCCGCAAGAGCAGTCGATCACTTCCACGGGCGTGATTGTCGGCACGCCCTATTACATGTCGCCCGAACAAGCCGCGGGCAAGCTGCTCGATGCGCGCTCGGATATTTACTCCTTCGGCGTGGTGTTGTATGAAATGCTCACGGGCCGGCGGCCATTCGCCGGCGACTCCGCGGTCGCAACGATCATGGCGCATTTGCAAAAATCCGCGACGCCGCCTTCGCAGCTCGTGCAACTCTCTTTCGAGTTGGAAGCGCTCATCATGAAGTGTTTGGAGAAAAATCCCGAGCAGCGTTTTCAAACCATGGCGGACGTGGCGCAAGCCCTCGCGCTCGCGCCGGAAAGCAAAAGTGCCAGCGATTTGATCCGCTTCGCCACGCAGGCCATGCAAGAAGCGCAAACCGCCAAAGCCATTGAACGTGAAGCCACGCAGGTTGGGCCGCCCATGGCGCCGCCGCTCGCTGTTAAAGAGGAAGAGTCAAGCTACGGCGCGAGCGGCAAGGAAATGCTCGAACCCGCACCCCAGCCGGTTGCGCCCTCGATGCCATTGCCGCAGCCCTTGCCAACGCCACCGGCTCCCGCGCCGCAAGCCGAAACGCAATTTGCTGCTTCCACAAGCACGCCTGCTTTCGGCGACGCCTATTTGCAAATCACCACCGCGCCGCCAGCCACGCGCAGCAAGTTTGCGAGGGGGCGCGTGGCTTCGGCGCCAATCAAAAATTTTAATTTGTCGCAAGGCAAACTCAGTCTCGGCCGCGGCAGCGAGAACGACCTTCAGCTTGAAGGCAACATGGTTTCAAAATTTCACGCGCGCGTTTATGCCCAAGACGGAAAATTTTATATCGACGACTTGAACTCCGGCAACGGCACTTATGTGAATGGCAAAAAAATCCGCGAGCGCCACCCCCTGCGCGAGGGCGATGAGATTCGGGTGGGGGATTATGTGATGGAATTCAAAAAGCGGAAAGACTAGCGCGGTTATAAAAAATTTTTGCAGGTAAGTCTAAAACTCGGGCTGCAGATAAATTAATCCATACTTGCTGCGCAAGGCCACCGCAACGCGATCCAAGAAGCCGTTGTGCCCGAGCAGATTGCGCGGGATGGGATATTCTGTGAAAAGAATCTCGATGGCATAATGCAGGTTGGGCGCAATTGTAATCTCAAGCTCGTGGCCATAAGCTAGCAAAGAGCCTCCCAATGTGTTCAGCTTCTGAACGCGACCTTCTGTAACGCTGATACCCAATTCATCCGCAATCTCGCGCGTAAACACGGAGAACGTCGATCCCGAATCAATGAGCGCGAAATCAGTTGTTGCCGCCCGATCATACGAGAGGGCTACTTCGATCACCGGCAGAGGCGGCGTCAACAACTTTTGGCTGCGGGTTTCGAGAAATATCGGGCGATAGTTGAATTGGTATTCGAACTCAAGTGTTCGCATGGCTCACGGCTCAATGGCGGGTTGATTCGACATGCCCAAGTACCATTCGTGCTCGTGCACGGGCAGGTATTGCACAAAAGGAAATTTGATTCCGCGCTGTCGGGCTACCCCAACCACTTCTTTCCTCGTCTTGCCGACCGCGATCATCTCATAGCCCCACAGCGCCACGTGCTCGCCGCGATGTTGATCCCAGAAATCTTGATGATCGAGCAGCCATTGCATTTCCTGCTCGCGGCTCGCGGGAATTTGATCGAGGCCGCGAGAGTGCGCGGGTTCGGGCGATGGTGCATGCGCTTCGTCTAAACGAACGTCGGCCTCGCGCTCTAAAAGCTCGGATAACCGCCGGCGATCTTGGCTCGGCAGCCGCCGCACCGCGGTCATAATTTCTTCAACGGTGGTTTGCGACATGGGCGTCCTTTCTTCATCAACAAAATATTGGGCTCAGCTTTGAATGCAGCGCGAACATAAGCAATCGCGCTTCGAACCGCAACGCCATTTTAAACGCCTGCGGTGAACGACTAAAATTTCTTGGCGCGCACGCGACGCTCGTCACCGTGCTCTTCGCGATCGCTTACGCGACGGTTTGTTTCGGATTGCAGGCGCAAGCACTGGCCGGCAAGCCGTTGTTTGCGGGGGGAGTGAAGCAATAATCTTGAGAGTGATTTGTTGATTTTGGGGAAGAACTTTTCTATAACATATCCCGAAAGCAAAAGTACACTAGAGTTGTTCAAAAATAATTCGCTGCCACCCCTCGTTTAACCCAAGCAAATTTCTTACCTGCGATTCGCTGTGCTCGCCTCGGTTGTCTAGCTTACCTAACATTCCCGCCCACCTCAGACAACTTTCCAAAAACCTTTTGTCAAAGCAGGCATTTTCGCCAGCAGAACATTTCGAATGCGCGTAGTGTGAGACATCTTTGCCTTCGCCTCGCCGCTTGCGGATTTCGGTGAGCCATAGCAAAGCTTGCGTGTGGGAGGAGTTTGATTGGGATAAGGCACAAGCCCGCCGATTTGATACGAACGCACAAATCTCACGGTCTTTTACTTTCGCGCCTCTTGCCGGCCGATTGTTAGGGAGTCCAACCACTATGATTGAAGCCACTCATCACGCCATCCCTTCTTGTATTCGAGACAACCATACGCGCGGCTCAGTGGGTGAATTCTTGTCGGAACATTTGAAGCCCGGCTCGGAAGTCGCCGTGGTCTCGGCCTATTTCACCATCTATGCCTATCACCAACTCAAGACCAAGCTCGACGCCCTCGAGAAAATGGATTTCTTATTCGGCGAGCCGAGATTTTTGCAGGCGCTCGACCCAAACAAGACCGACAAGAAGACATTCCAGATCGAAGACGACAAACTCGTCATCCCGCTCGCCCGCCGCCTGCAACAAAGAACCGTCGCGCGCGAATGCGCGGCCTGGATTCGAGAGAAGGTCAACATCAAATCCATGGTGAAACCGAATTTCCTGCACGGAAAAATGTATCATCTGCGTGACCGCAATGGCATCACAAAGGCGATTGCGGGAAGCTCGAATTTCACCGTGAACGGCTTGGGGTTTGGCAAGAGTCCCAATATCGAATTGAATCTGGTCGTGGATGGCGACCGTGACCGCGTGGATCTGCGCAACTGGTTCATGGAGATTTGGAATGATAAATCCGGCTTGGTGGAAGACGTGAAGGAAGAGGTTTTGAAGTATCTCGAACAACACTACGTCGAGAACGATCCGGAATTCATCTATTACAAAACCCTGTATCACATTTTCGAAAAGTATTTCTCGGAGCAGAGAAACAACGAGAGGCTGGATGAAAAGACCGGCTTCCTCGACACGCAAATCTGGCGCATGCTCTACGGTTTCCAAAAAGACGGCGCGCGCGCGGCCATCAACAAAATTTTGCAGCACAACGGCTGCATCATCGCGGATAGCGTCGGCCTCGGCAAAACGTTTGAAGCGTTGGCGGTGATCAAATATTTCGAGCTCAAGAATCTGCGCAGCATTCTCGTCCTCTGTCCCAAAAAACTCCGCGAAAATTGGACGATCTATACACGCAATGACGAGCTGAATCCCTTTGCCGAGGAACGCTTTCGCTATGACGTGCTTTCTCATACAGACTTGAGCCGCTACTCCGGCAAATCCGGTGACATCGATCTAGCCACCAACCACTGGGATAAATACGACCTCATCGTCATCGACGAATCCCACAACTTTAGAAACAGCGCGCGTGGTCGCGCCAATGAAGACGGCTCTTTCACCAAAAGCCGGTACACGCGCTTGCTGGAAGACTTCATCAAAAAGGGCGTGAAAACCAAAGTGCTCTTGCTCTCCGCCACGCCCGTAAACAACAATCTGCGCGACTTGCGCAATCAGATCTACTTGATTACAGAAGGCAATGACGCGGCTTTGCGCGACTCGGCGCAGATCAACAACATCGGGCAGACCCTCAAGAACGCGCAAACGCAGTTTACCAATTGGGCCGATCCGAAGAAGAATCCCGAACGCCGAGTTGAAGATTTGCAGGAAAAACTCGACTCGGGCTTTTTCAAGCTACTCGACGAGCTGACCCTGGCGCGCTCGCGCAAACACATCATGCGGAATTACGACCTCGCCGCGCTCGGCAGCTTTCCCCAACGTCTTCCCGTCATTTCCATCGCGCCGGATATCGACGCCCAAAGCGAGTTTCCCTCTTACGATCAACTGAACCAAGAAATCACCAACTACCGGCTCTCGCTCTTCAATCCCTTTGCTTATGTGAAGCCGGAGCAGCACGGCAAATATGAAGCGCTCGCGGGAGGCTCGATCAAAGCCTTTACGCAAACCCGGCGCGAGCATTATTTGATCGGTATGATGAAGGTCAATTTCCTCAAACGCCTCGAAAGCTCCATTGAGTCATTTGAGATTTCCATGCACAGAACTCTCGCAAAAATCAATGAACTCGAAACTAAAATTTTGGAATTCAAGCTCGACGAGACTTTTGGATTCAATGCGTTTTCGCCCGATGAGGCCGACCTCGACGGTGATGAAGAGTTGGCACAGATGGGAGAAGACGCAGAAGTGGTTGGCAAAAAGTTTCAATACAAGCTTGCGGACATGAACCTCGACGATTGGTTGGAAGATTTGCAAGAAGACAAGCGCGCGTTGACCAATCTCTACAACGCCGCCCACGCGGTCACGCCGGAACGCGATCAAAAGCTGCGCACGCTGAAAGGGATGATCGTTCAGAAAATGCAGCAGCCATTGAATCACGGCAACCGCAAAGTTTTGATCTTCACCGCTTTCGCGGACACGGCCGTTTATCTTTTCGATTGCTTGGAAGACTGGGCGAGAAATCAGCTCGGCGCGCATATCGCCCTCGTCACCGGCGGCGGCAAGGAAAATCGCAGCACGCTCCGGCCCAAGGGCTTGCAGAGCCAAATTGATTTCAACGCCATTCTCACCAACTTCTCTCCGCTCTCCAAACAACGCGCGAAGATGAAGCACATGCCGCAAGAGGGCGAGATCGACATTCTCATCGCCACCGATTGCATCTCCGAAGGCCAGAATCTGCAAGATTGCGATTATCTCGTCAACTACGACATTCATTGGAATCCGGTGCGCATCATTCAGCGCTTCGGCCGCATCGACCGCCTCGGCAGCCGCAATGAAAAAATTCAGCTCGTCAATTTTTGGCCCACCGCCGATCTCAACAATTATATCAATCTCAAAGACCGCGTGGAAGCGCGCATGGCGTTGGTCGATCTAACTGCCACCGGCAACGACAATTTGCTCAACCCCCAACAAATCGAAGAACTGGTTGCCGATGAGCTCAAGTATCGCGACAAGCAACTGCTGCG
>CAYNDW010000092.1:0-13418 GCA_964395375.1 uncultured Cytophagia bacterium | reverse complement strand
CAACTCGATCCCTACGGCAAGCCCGGCTTCGGCGGCATGATCTCGTTCAACCTCGCGGACTTCGATACGGCCAAACGTTTTCTCAAAGGCATCAAACTCTTCACGCTCGCGGAAAGCTTGGGCGGCGTCGAGAGTTTGATCTGCCATCCCACTTCCATGACGCACGCTTCCGTGCCTGCGGAGGAACGCCGCCGCATCGGCTTGAGCGACGGCCTCGTGCGCCTTTCCGTGGGCGTGGAAGACCAAGAAGATCTGCTCGAAGATTTGGCGAGCGGGCTTGCGAGGATTTGAGCGCGCCACAAATTTCAAGGAAGACCGCGCCACCTCGCGATTGTCATTCAGCAGGAATCCTGTTTAGCCAAGCCATGTGCTGGTGCTTAAAAAGATTCCTGCTGAATGACCGGTTCAAAGGAACGTTGATTGGCATCATTCGAACCTCAACTACATCAATCCTCTCATGTTCTTTCTCGTTGCCCTCAGCGTCCTCACACTCGGCTTCACCTATGTCGGCTGGCGTTTGATCGAGCCGGCGAATCTCTCGGCGCCGTGGTCGCTGCTTGCGTGGGGGGCGTGGTTCGGCTTCATGCTCTTGCCGCCGCTGAATCTCATGCTTCGCCTCGTGCGCAAAAAGCGCGGCGCAAATGCGATCATGTCGTGGCTCACGTATTTAAGCATGGGCGTGCTCAATTATCTTTTCCTGCTCATTCTGCTGCGCGATGTTTCCGGATTGATCCTTTGGGGCATTCAGAAAACGGCTTCGGCGGTCACCGTTGCAACCAGTTCTTCATTCCAGTTTGATAATGCGGTTCAGCGACGCGCCCTCGTTCACCGCACGAATGTCGCCATTCTCGGCCTCGTGGGCGCGATCGTAATGTACGGCGTCTATGCCGCGCGCCGCCGCCCACGAATCGTCGAAGTGAAAATTCCTTTCGAGCATCTCCCCGAAGATTTGACGAGCTTGCGCATCGTGCAAATCAGCGATCTCCACGTCGGCCCCACCATCAAACGCGATTTCGTGGAGAGAGTCGTCGCGCAAGTACGAAGCCTCGCGCCCGACATTATCGCATTCACCGGCGATCTTGCCGACGGCAGCGTGAATGATTTGCGGCGTGAAGTTGAGCCGTTGACAAAACTCTCCGCGCGCCACGGCAAGTTCTTCGTCACCGGCAATCATGAATACTATTCCGGCGCGGAAGCTTGGATTGAAGAAGCGAGACGGCTCGGCTTCACGGTTTTGATGAACGAGCATCGCGTCATTCAACACGGCCGCGCACGCATACTCCTCGCCGGCGTGCCGGATTTCAATGCCGGGCATATTCTCTCGCATCATCTTTCCGATCCCGCTGCTGCAAGTTCCAATGCTCCCGCCGTGGGTCTCAAAATTCTCCTCGCCCATCAACCGCGCAGCATCTTCGCCGCGGCACAAGCCGGCTTCGATCTCCAACTCTCTGGCCACACGCATGGCGGTCAATTTTTCCCGTGGAATTTTCTCGTGCCGTTGCAACAACCTTTTGTCAAAGGCTTGCATCGCTATCAAAACACGTGGGTCTACGTAAGCTGCGGCACGGGCTATTGGGGCCCGCCGCTGCGTATTGGCGCGCCGGCGGAGGTGGCGGTGATTAGGCTTTTGCGGAAGTAGCTCTCGATAAAAGTCTTGCCATCATGATTTGAAGGCTTATCTTTAAGAAACCTCTGCCAGAAAAGCTCTTTTGCAACAACCAACGCCATAAAGCTTCTCACTGAGAGCAGTGGAGAGACCTCATGAACTACAACTTCTGCCCCTCGTGCGGACATGCGCTGCAGTCTTCGCCGAACTTCCATCAAGGCAAACCACATTGTATGAAATGCGGCTTCATTCATTTCAACAATCCGCGCGGTTGTGTCGCCGCGATCATGCAACGCAAAAATGAAATTTTGCTCGTGCAGCGCGCGCAGGAGCCGTTCAAGTTGTGCTGGGATTTCCCCGGCGGCTTTTTAGAAGCAGGGGAATCACCGCAGGAGGGATTGCGGCGTGAGATGAGGGAAGAGTTGCAAATTGCGATTGAGCCATTTGCGTTATTCGGAGTGTATGCCGATCATTACGGCACAGGAGGCGAGCCGGTGTTAATCGTCTACTACTTGTGCGAGCTGCGCGCAAGCACGGTCAATCCGCAAGAGGAAATTGCCGATGCGCGTTGGTTTGAGTTGAGCGCGTTGCCGGAAGCTTTGGCGTTTGATCACACGCCGGCGGTCATCGCCGATCTGAGAAAACGATCACTAGGTCGTCGCTAGCTCGTCTTCAAAAGTTTGCGCTGCTGCCAATGGAGTTGCCCAGGACCTAGCCACATTATGCGCGACCGGCTTGGCAAACGACACGCTTGCTCCGAGGCGAGCGGCTTCGTTGCGATAATAACTTTGGCTCCCTCTCCGCAGTTTTTCCTGCAAAGCAATCAAGGCTTCACAGATGAAGGCAACATGCTCTTCTTGCAAACGCGTGTGCAAGGGTAAGCAGAGGGAACGATTAGAGAGCTGTTCGCTATGGGGTAGGTCGTTCGTCACGAATGCGCCATAAGCCGAGGTGCGATGCAGGACCGGCGCAAAGTATCTTTTCGTCTCAATATTCAAACGATCGAGGTAAACTTGTATCACTTCGGCCGAGCACCCAAATTGGTCCGGATCGATTTGTAGCGCCATCGTGAAATAGTTCGGCAGCGCGCCTTCGGTCGGCATTTGGAAAGAAATGCCTTCAACTTCGTTCAAGAGTTCTTGGTATTGTTCAGCAAGTTTGCGTCGGTGTTTAAGGTTTTCCGGCATATAGTCGAGCGATTTCAAAGCCAGGATCGCCGGCAGTTCACTGAGCTTGCCGTTGAAGCCAACGACGCGGCAATCAGTGCGGTCTTCATTATAACCGTAGTTGCGCAGCCAATCGATACGTTGGGCCAGCTCCTCGTCATTTGTTGCAATAAAACCGCCTTCACCCGCGGAGACGACCTTCGTTCCGCTTAGACTGAAAACTTCCGCATCGCCGTTCGCACCGAGCAGACGGCCGTGGTATTCCGAGCCGGTAGCGGCAGCCGCGTCAAAAAACAACTTGAGGTTGTGCCGTTGCGCCAGCGCTTCAAGTTCAGCGATACGACAGGGATTGCCAAAAACATGGACCGCAAGAATTGCGGAAGTCTTCGCGGTGATTTTGGCGGCTGCATCCTCGTGGGAAATGTTGAATGTTGTGAGATCCGCATCTACAAAGCGCGGCTGAAGCTGCATATGAACGAGCGCATGCACTGTCGCGGGGAAAGTAAAGCTCGGCACCAACACTTCCGAACCTTGCGGCAGCGTGGACGCGACCATCATTAAACCGGTGGTGGCATTCGGAACGGTGCGCACATATTTAACGCCAAGCAGTTCAGCGAGCCGGTTCTCCAGTTGTGTTACATACTTTCCGAAATTTGAGAGCTGACAGCCTTTGAGCAGATCGGTGACCGCAACATGGATTTCAGATATATCATCTGGTATTGCCGGGCATGAAAAGCGAATTAGAGCAAAATCCGGGGTGTTCATTTGAGACTCCGTCTCAGACGAAAATTGAATGTTCTGAGCCGTTATGTTATTTCGAAAAAAGGTTCCACCACATAACTTCGATCAACTATTATTGGCTTGAGTATCTAGTCGCTTTTGAATCGAGATGGCGAAAATAAATTGGTTGAAATCGACATAGAGATTTTAAAATTACTTAACGAGGGTGGTCATGAAGGACAGAAAAGTTCGAATTCTTGTGTTTGTGATCATCATTCTTTCCGGCGGCATGCTCTATCTCTTATCGTCATACTTGTGGCGTGTGGAGGCTCTTAAAAGCATAGGGCTTGAGTTATTCGCCGCCGGGTTTACAGCAATTCTGCTTGAAATAGTTCTCCAGGAAAAGGTTTTGGACGAGATCATGAGCGAATTACGCGCACCCGCGAAAATACTAAGCTCCGGACGCAAGCTGGGCAGGCTTTATCTACGAAGCTTCAAACAGGCGAAAGAAAGAATTGACATCATCGCAGTTTCTTATACCATCGGCCTCGACCAGCATCACAAATATTTTGAACACAAGCTTGTTCATGACAAGTGCCAGATCAGAATTTTAATCATGGATCCGACCTCGCCGATGTATGAGCCTCGAGCACGAGATGAGCACGGTGGCGCTGGGGATATGCTGTTGGCTTATATAAATCAGATGCGGCTGGAATCGGACAAAACTATCAAGACCGTTAAGGCTTTTTATGATGAGTTCACCAAGCGTCACGGACAGCATTTTCGAGTTCCTGGCTCATTACGGGTCAGAATGTATAGTGGAATTCCTTATTTCGGGTATTTTCGCGTGGATGATCACTGCATCATCACACCGTATTTCGCCTTTGGATACGGCATCGAATCTCCTGTACTAGAAATAAGAGATTCGAGTTCGGCGCTGTTCGAGTTTTATGCCAAGCATTTTGAGGTTCTGTGGGAAAGAGCCGATATGACATCAATTATCGACATCCGTGAATTTAGCAGCCTCGCTCAACAGGCACGTTGTGCATGATGCCTGCCGCACGATAAGAAATCATGGACTTGGAAACCGCAATGAACCATCTCCCCAATCATAGTATAGCATTCGCCAAAACTTTCAGCGATTTTATTGCTGGAAATTCAGATGTTCGCGCGATTCTCGATAAACTGGTGAGTGATATCGTCGAACACATGGGTATTCAGATTTGTGCCGTAATTTTGCGCGATGAGAATAATCCGTGGCAGTTGTATATGGCTACGGCGCGCGGTCTCTCTGCTGATCATCAAAAAGCTTTCAATCTTTTGGAAGGGGAAGGAATCACCGGTGGGGTTGTGGCGACGGGTGCAACACGCACTGTCCCCAATATTCATGAAGAGCCGGAATATTCTTACCAAGAGCTGGCGCTGGAAGAAAAATTGTGCTCGCTCACCAGCATTCCGTTACGGCATCGGCAGAGTATTCTCGGCGCGCTCAACGTGTATACCAGCAGCGAGCAACTCCGCAAAATTTCCGCGGATGAAATCGACCTGCTCTCCTTGCTGGCCAATTGGACTGCTTTTGCCTTGCACAACAACGAAAAACGCGAGGCGCAAGAGCAACAGCGCAGAAATCTGATTGAAGAAGTCATGCGGGAAACTCAGGTGCTTGAAACCCAAGAGGCGATCGCCGGGTTTGTGCTGCCCAAAGCCGTGGCATTAGTTGGAGGCGACTTCGGTTATTTGGCCATGGTGGATTACGAACGTATGCGCTTCGCTCCCATTTATCCTCATCGGCGCAAAATAGACGACGTCCGGCGTTTGCGCATCGGGTCATGGCATGAAGGCATCGCCGGCTATGTGGTGCGCTCCGGCAAGCCTGAAATCGTGGGCGAAGTTACGAGAGATCCGCGCTATAAAATCCGAGGCCACCACCGCATTCAATCCAAGCTGTTAGTGCCGTTGAAGTATCAAGAGCGCGTGATCGGAATCATCAACATCGACGCCCACAAGAAATCCGCATTTCGCGAAGGGGATTTGAAAAATCTGGAAGTGCTGGCCGGCCATCTTGCATTGACGCTGCATAAACAAAAATTGGATGAGGCCTACACCAAGCTAGGCTCTTCTTTCCGTACGATTCACGATCTCGACGAGATTTGCGATGCGCTCGTGCGAGAAGCCGCGGAGTTTATTGGAACCGATGCGGTGGCACTATGGGAAAAAGATTGGGAAGGAAGCTTTGTTTTGCGCTCGTGCTTAGGGTTTGAAAAGTTCAAAGGGCGCGACATAAAAATTCCTGCGGGCAAGGGCATTGTTGCCCAGGTGACTGCCAAGCGCGACGCCGTGCTCATCGATAACGTAGCCCAGGAAAAGAAGTACCTATATCCGGAAATGATCGCGCACTCCAAGTTGAAGTGGTTGCTGTGTCTTCCCCTGTTTTTCGCCAATGAAGTTTTTGCCGTGCTCGACGTTTATTCGCGCAGGCCCCACCGTTTTTTTGAACAAGAGATCGACTATTTGAAGGCGCTGGCTTCTCAGGCCGGCGTAGCGATGCAAAATGCCAAGTTGATCGACCACTTTAACCGCATTGCAGAAAGCCTTACTTCTTCAAAAGATATTAGTGTGATCTTGGAAAACATTGCGCGCAGCGCTATGGAAGTTTTATGTGCGGAGCCGGTTGTGCTTTTTCAGTATGACCAACCCACGAAGCGTCTGCTCCCTCCGCCGATATTCACGGGGCAACTATTAGAGCCCCACGGCTACATTGAGACATTTGACTTCACCGGTAATTCATTTGCAGAACTCATCGCGGCGGGCGGTGAGTCTCTGTATGTTGAACAGAGCATTGACGGTGACGCCTTGATGCAGAAAGTTAAGCAATTTGACTCCGCGAATATGTCCAAAAGAAGATTCAACGAGCGGGAAAACATACAATCCATGGCCGCCCTAGTATTGAAGGTTGAAGAAGAAATTGTAGGCTTAATGTTTCTCAACTATCGCACGCGGCAGCAGTTTTCCAGTTTAGAAAAAAAAATCATGGAAACCTTCGCGTTGCAGGCGGCCATCGCGATCAAGAACTCGCGCTTGATCGAGGCGCTGCGCAAGAATGAAAAATACTTGCGCAACATCATTGCCGGCGTGCCCGATCCCATCATTGTAACGGAAAACACGCGCGAACAAGAACAGCCCCCATGGCGTATTGAAGTTGCCAATCAAGCCGCGCACGAAATTTTCGGTTATGATTCCCTGGTGGGAAAGAATGCCCGCGAGCTTTTTGGCGAGCAAAAGTCCCGTGTGCGTGACGCGCTCTATGAAGCCGGCGGCGAGATATCGGATTTCGAGACTTCGTTTTTACATCGTGACGGCCATCCTATTCCCATCAGCCTTTCGACTTCGATACTGGAACGCGACGCTTCCCATCGTATACGCAAGACCATCAGCATCGGAAAAGATTTAACGTACCGCAAAGCCATTGAGAAGCAATTAGATCATCTCAATCGCGCGACCACCGCACTGCTAGGTATGGCAACGTTGGATCAAGCCTATGCCGCGGTCTTTGACAATCTCCGTGAAATCGGCTATAACAAAGGAATGATTTCGCTCGTGAATGAGGAACAGGGCCTCATTGCGGCACAGCACGCCGTCGGGGAAGGATGGATAAAACTCGTGGATTTGACTAAAATCGATCTGGGCAGCAAAAGCATATTAGCCGAGGTCGTACGCACTGGTAAACCGCAATTGATCGAGGATTGCGCCAAAGATCCGCGTTGCGATCCATTTGCGGTGGACGTGGCTGAAGTTAAAGCGCAGTATGTGACCCCCTTGCTCGTCAAAGACAAGGTGATTGGTGCGTTGCAGATCGATCTTTCCGATAAGCAGGATTTGCTCAAAGGGGACAAATATTTTTTGAATGAATGCTTAGAAATTCTTGCGGGCTTCTCCAATCAGATTGCCGTCGCCATCGAAGCTGATCGTCATAGAATCACCATCGATAAGCTGCGCTTGAAACTCGCGGATGTCGGCCATGAGTTTCGCTCGCCACTGCACATTATTATCTCGCAGCTCGGCGGGCTGAAATATTATCTCGAAAAACAATACCGCGAGGAGGAGTTTGTAAAAAAGAAGATCAAGATTATCGAAGAAGAAGCTTTTCGCGCGACCCGGCAAATGAAAAATTCTTTGTTCTCGGCGCTCGGCGCGCATGCGGCTGCCGGCGTTAATTTAGAACGAGGCTTGCTCAGCGAGGTGATGACGCAATGCGTCGAGCGTTTCTACGAAACCGCGCTCAAACGCGGCATTCGCATCATCGTATATGACAGCGCGAAGAAGCTGCCGCCGTCATACTTTGACAAAACTCAAATGGAGCAGATTTTCACCAACCTCATCGACAACGCGGTCAAGTATTCGCACTTCAATCAAAACATCGAAATCAAAGCCAGAGAGTTTGGCAACAAAGTCGAAATTGCAATTATGGATCGCGGGCTTGGCATTCCCGAAAGCCATTACGAGCGCATTTTTGAAGGCTTCATCCGCAGCGAAGTGTTAGACAGCATGCGCTACATTCCGGGCACGGGGCTCGGCCTTATGATCGCGCGCAATTTTGTGCAGAACCACAAAGGCAAAATTTGGATCAAGAGTCAGCCGTTTGTTAAAGACCCGCACCGGATTCAGACGTTTGACGGTTACGAAACCACGTTTTTTGTTTTACTCCCGTTCAATCCCAAGGAGGCATAATATGCCAAGGCGCATTCTCTTCGTTGACGACGAGGATTGGAGCGTCGAGCCTTATTTCGACAAGCTCCGCGATCATCAGGTCGAATTCGACTTGGCGCTAGACGGCGACCAAGCGATTAAGTTTTTGCAGGAAAAAAGTTATGACCTGTTGGTGGTGGATATCATGTTGCCGCCGGGAGAAACCATCGGGCCCAACATCGAGCCGCGCAAGGCCGGCGAAGTTTTTTTGCGAAAACTTCGCACCGGCGAAATTCCACGTCTTAAAACTTCCTCCCAAGTGTCGGTGGTGGTCGTAACCGCGGTGACCGATCATAAACTACCGGAGACGATGAAAGAATTGGAGGTTAAAGAAGTTTTTCAAAAGCCGGCGCCGTTTGATTTAGTGACGGATCGCATTTTAGCATGGGCGCAGGGCTAATAAGGGGAAAACGAAATGAAAGAACATTTGGATAAAGACTTCGGCAAATTCATTGAAAAACATCCCGACATCATTCGTGTGCTCACCAATGACTCTTCGTTGCCGCTGGAAGTCCAGTGGAATTTTCTTTTGTATATCTTCGAGCTGAATTATTTCAGCCTGAACGAAACCGCGGACGGACTAAGCTTTCAGCCGACTCATGAAGCTGCAAGAAACTTGCAAAAGCCCGTACCGCCCGCCGAAGTGCTGGCGGGTTTGATGCGATCTGCATATGAAGCAAACAAAGCCGAGTCAATGCAAACGGAAACGCCGCTAGGCCATGAGCGTTGTTTCGTGGAGGCCGCAACCGCGATTCCGCTGACGATAACAGGAAAGAGAAAAATCTTGTTCCTCTGCAAACAACTTGAGATGGCGAAGGTTGAAACCGCGCAGAATTACATTTTCAACGGCTACGAACTGCAGCGCATCATGTCGCATATTAAAAACTTCGTTCGTGCGGACGAACAGCAAAATGAAATCATTGCCAATAAGAAAAAGATCAACGAGCAACAAAAGCAAATCGTTCGCAATAATAAAAAAATCATACTAGGCAAGCTGGTTGCTATAGGCAGCGGCGTGTTTGGCTCGCTCCAAGCATGGCAAGCCACAAAGGATCTTTTCGGCAGTTTTAGGCTCATCGAAATTATAAAAGGCTTGGGCATGATCGCATTTTTGATTTTTGCCGTTGTGGTGGCGATACGTCTTTCGCAGTCGGACGACGCGCACTAGCGTGCGTGAAAAAATTTGGCCCGGTCAAACGGCTTCGAGTTAGAAACCAAATTGCTTTTGGTTGAAGCCGTTTGTAATTTGCGGCACAGTTGATCAATTTGTGGCTTCAAGAGAAGCTTGTAGGATAAACTTTACGATGCACAAAATCTCATTCACAAAAGAAGCCGAAAAAGCGCTGCGAAAAATGCCGCGCAACATTTCGAAGCTTATCCGATGAACGCACAAATTATCCAAAAAGACGGCAGGCCGGAATGGGCTGTCCTGCCGTACGAAAACTACCTCCGCTTGATGGAGCATTCCGAGATGCTGCAGGACATTCGCGATTATGATGCTGCCAAGCAAGCACTCAAGTACGACGAAGAGTTGATTCCGAGCGAAATCACTTATGCCATTCTCGATGGCGAGAATCCTATCAAAGTCTGGCGAGAGCACCGCGGTCTCTCGCAACAACAATTAGCCGAAGCCGGCGGCCTCAGCCACGAGCATCTGTCTGAAATCGAAATTGGTCTGCGCAAGCCCACCAACGATGAAGCGTTCGCAATGGCAAAGGCGCTTAATCTTTCGAAGGAATATTTTCTCGATTGAGGAATTCCTCTACCAATCGTTCACTTGAAATATAGTCCTATGCCCACCCCTTCTCTGCAATCCGAAATCCTCAAGCTGCGCGAGCAGCTCAACCAGCACTCGTATCGGTATTACGTGCTCGACGATCCGGAAATTACGGACGCGGAGTATGATCGGCTCTTTCGCAAGCTGCAAGCGTTGGAAGAAAAAAATCCGGAACTGATCACGCCGGATTCCCCGACGCAACGAATCGGGGCCGCGCCGGTCGAAGAGTTCGAGACCGTGACGCACACGATTCCCATGGTCTCGCTCGACAATGCGTTTGACGACGTCGAGTTGCGCGACTTCGATCAGCGTTTGCGCAAGCTGCTTGAGCTCGATGAGATCGAATACACGGTCGAACCGAAACTCGACGGCACTGCGGTCGAGTTGGTTTATGAAAACGGCCTCTTCACCATCGGCTCTACGCGCGGCGACGGCTACACCGGCGAGAACATCACGCTGAATTTGAAAACGATCAAATCCGTGCCGCTGCGTTTGCGCGAGAGCAAAATAAAAATTCCCGAGCGCCTCGAAGTGCGCGGCGAAGTGTTTTATCCCGTGGCCGCATTTAAAAAGCTCAACGAACAGCGCGTGAAAGCGGGCGAGCCGGCGTTCATCAATCCGCGCAACTCGGCTTCGGGTTCGTTGCGGCAGCTCGATCCGAAACTCACCGCGGAGCGTCCGCTCGATATATTTGTGTATGGCCTTGGCCAAGTGGTGGGCTGTGAATTTAAATCGCAATGGGAAGCGCTGCAAACTTTCAAGCAATGGGGCTTCAAAGTGAATCCGTTGCCCAAGCTTTGTCGCGGCGTTGAAGAAGTGCTGCTGCACTATCGGCACATCGGGCAATTGCGGCCGAGCTTGCCGTATGAGATCGACGGCTCGGTCATCAAAGTCAATTCGTTCGAGCAACAACGCGCCGCGGGCATGCGCACGCGCAGTCCGCGGTGGGCCGTGGCATACAAATATGAAGCGCAACAAGAGAGCACGCAGATCAAGAGCATTGAGGTGCAAGTGGGACGAACAGGCACGATCACGCCGGTGGCCATCATGCAGCCGATCAAAGTCGGCGGCGTAACTGTGAGTCGCGCGACGCTGCACAATGAAGACGAGATCGAGCGCCTCGGCGTGAAGATCGGCGATTGGGTGATCATTCAACGCGCAGGCGACGTGATTCCCGAAGTGGTCAAAGTCATCGAGTCGAAGCGCACGGGCAAAGAGAAGAGGTTTCGTTTTCCGAAGAAGTGTCCGGTGTGCCGCGAGCCGGTGGTGCGGCTCGAAGGCGAGGTCGCGCATCGTTGCCAAAACATCAGTTGTCCCGCGCAGCTCAAAGAAGGCATTCGCCATTTCGCTTCCAAGCTCGCGATGAACATCGACGGCCTCGGCGAGAAGTTGATCGATCAGATGGTGGATAAAGAGCTTGTGAAAAGCTATGCTGATTTGTACTTTCTCAAAAAGGAAAAGCTCGCGGAACTTGAGCGCATGGCGGAAAAGTCGGCGCAGAACATTATCGAGGCGATCGACAAAAGCCGCGCGGTGACGATTGACCGTTCCATTTATGCGCTAGGCATTCGCCACGTGGGCGAGCACATGTCGCGCGTGCTCGCGAAGCAATTTGGCTCTTTGGAAAATTTGCAGAAGGCGGAGGCCGAAAGCTTGCAGCAGATTCACGAAGTCGGCCCGCAAGTGGCTGAAAGTGTGTCGAGCTTTTTTAAAGAGAAAAAGAATCTCGCGACGATTCAGAAATTGCTCAAAGGCGGCGTGTCGATTCGCGAGATTGCCAGGCCGAAAGCCGCGGAGCAAAAATTCGCCGGACAGATCTTCGTTTTCACCGGCGCGTTGGAAAAATTCTCGCGTGATGAAGCGGAGCGCATGGTCGATGAGCGCGGCGGCCGCGCCTCTGGTTCCGTGAGCAAGAAAACGAACTACGTGGTTGCCGGTCCGGGCGCGGGTTCGAAGCTGGATAAAGCGCGCGAGCTCGGCGTGACCGTGATTTCGGAAGATGAGTTTTTGAGGATGGTGGAGTAGTTTAGCGAGGTGTGGTTGGTTTTGCTCATCTACGTTGTCATTCTGCAAGAATCTTCGCTAGTGCTTGCAATACTGCCTATTTTGAGAGATGTGCCACTGCGAGGAAAGGTTCTTACAGAATGATAAGAGAGTGGGAGGCGCTGATTGCCAAAGCACGGAGGGTAGGAATTGGAAGCGAGCGCTAATCCCTTTGCGATCGTGGTCAGCGCTTATTTGAAAACTTTGGAAGTGAAGGGGAATGTGCAGGAGCTATACTCGTGGAAGAAATATTATCTGCTTGAGCTTTACCGGCGTGGATTAAGCCGCGAAACGCTACAGGCCCTCTGCAAGTTTATCGATTGGGTCATGCACCTGCCGGAAGAATTAGACGAAAAAATTTCCGAAGAAATCAAAATATTAGAGGAGAAAACTTCCATGCCCTACGTAACTTCATTTGAGCGAATCGGGATAAGAAAAGGAACGGCTATCGGCCGAGCCCAAGGCCTCGCTGAAGGCATCGCCGAAGGCCTTGCTGAAGGCATCGCGGAGGGCATCCCTGAGGGCATCGCTGCCATACTCGAAATCAAATTTGGTCAAGACGGTTTGCCGTTAAGTACACGCGCCGCTCAAACCCAAAAGGCAGAAACGCTGCAAAAGCTCATGGAACGTTTGAAGTATGCCCAGAGCCTGCAGGAAGCGGAGAGAATTTTCGACGAATTGGCGTTGCCGCGTCAAAACATGAATGCCGCTACGATGGCGCAATGAGAAAAAGTGCAAAAAACCGTAGCCGTAAAATAACGGAACATTACCCAACAGGAAGAGGAGCAATACCATGTCACAAGAAAAAAGTTTTTTAAAGGGATTGTTGTTCGGCAGCTTAGTTGGCGCGGTGGTCGCGTTGCTCTATGCGCCTAAGACCGGCAAAGAGATGCGGCGCGATATCAAACGCAAGTCGCGCGAGTTTTACGAAGACGCGGAAGAGCAGTTTGATGATTTGAAAGACAAAGCCGAGGACATTATCGAAGAAGGCAAACGCCAAGCCGAGCATCTCCGCCGGCAAGCCGAGAAGAAGATGCAAGAAGCCCGTGCCGCCGCGGATGATTTAGTCGCCAGCGGCCGCGAGCTGATCTCCGATTATTCCGGCAAGCCGAGCGAAAAGATTTCGGAAGTGAAAGCGCAGGCGCAAAACATCATCGAAGAAGGAAAAAAAAAATTCGGAAGTGGAAAAGATAAGCTGAAATCCGCCGTGGGCGCGGGCGTGCAAGCATTTCGCGATGAAGTTGACGACGCCATTGCCAATTGAGCGGCGGCTGTATCTTACGGCTCTGAAAATTAGCGAACTGCAGAGGTTTTGTTTTAAATTTTAAATTGCAAATTTTCAATTTAAAATTTGAAATGC
>CAYNDW010000091.1:1507-13479 GCA_964395375.1 uncultured Cytophagia bacterium | reverse complement strand
CGAAGCGCTCGAGTTGCACAGAGCCGTGCAAGAGGCTTTGCTCGACCGCCGCGGCTATAACCTCGCGGCGAATTTGCTGACGCGACGTTTGAGCAACGCGACGGATTCGCTGGTCGTGTGCGCGTTCTATCCGGAGCAGGATCGCAATCTGTTTCCGCCGTTGTGCTTGTATGTGTATGACGGCCTGAGCCTCGAACAAGTAAGCTACTTGCACTATTCGCACAAGAAACTTGGGCGGCCCATGCTCACGGTGTGCAGCTATCCGCTTGCGCTGGAGCGGCTCAAGCAGATCGATCACACGCTGCGCATTACGAAGTACAACGGCTGGGTGCAAATCGAAGACGGCGGCAAGATGCACGCGGATTTGGGTTTTGATTTTTACACGGCGCACTATCGTCCGTCGACGCTGCATTTTACTTTGTCGCCCGAGCTGCGCGTGCTGCGCGTTTCCGCGGAGGCGGGCGATACGTTGGCGTTTGCGCAAGAGCCGAAAGAGGCGGGTGTGACCGTGTTTCTGCCCGAGGCCGCGTGGTTGAGCGATACGCTGCGGTTGTTCATGCAATACGAGGGCGAGGCGTTGCGGCGGAGCGAGAACGGGACGCTGTTCTTGAAAGACGCGATCAATTGGGTGCCGCGCTGGGGCTATTTGGCGCGCGCGCAATATCATCTCGTGTTCAAATGCTCGCCGCGTTGGCGCGTGCTCTCGGTGGGCGAGCGCGTGCGCGATTGGGACGAGCCGAGTTTTCATTTGAGCTTTTATAAAACGCGCGAGCCGGCGAAGGCTTCGACGTTTTGTTTGGGCCGATTCGAGGCGGATACGCTCGCGCTGCTTCATGCGAATTTGCCGCGCATCGGGATTCATTCCACGCCGCGACGTTCGGCGCGCGATCGGCGGCGTGTGGCCGGCGACATTGCGAACAGCTTGCACTTTTATGAACGCTTGCTTGCGCCTTATCCGCTTGAGAGCATTCGCGTGGTGGAATCGCCGAGCACGCACAGTCAAGGCTTCCCGGGTTTCGTGACGCTCTCGTGGGTCGGCTTTGCGAGTCAGCTTTCCGGCCCGATTGAGGCGCTGCGCAGCCACGAGGTGGCGCATCAATGGTTCGGCAACCTGCTCGGCTGGGCCACGTATCACGACCAATGGTTGAGCGAAGCGTTCGCGGAATATCTCGGCGCGCTGTATGTGGAATGGACCGCGCGCGAGCCGGAAGCCTTCGATCAACTTTTGGCTGCGTGGCGCGATGACATTTTAGACGGCGGCCACATCGGCGTGAGTTTGGGGATGCAGCGTTTCGGTTTAGGCAAGGAGGCCTTGCGCAAAGCCGAGGGCATGAAGGCCGGACCGCTGTGGCTCGGCTATCGTTTGGGGCAGAACGAGGCGGTGGATTATTACACGCACGTGTATGAAAAAGGCGCGTACGTTTTGCACATGCTGCGCGAGCTGATGCGCGATCTTTCGACGGAGAGCGACGCGAAGTTTTGGAACATGCTCGCGGATTTTTTGCGGCAATATGGCAATCGCGAACCTGCGACCGAGGATTTTCAGCGGGTCGCGGAAGCGCATTATGGCGCGCCCCTGGATTGGTTTTTCCGGCAATGGCTCTATCGCAGCGAAGCGCCAACGTATCGCTGGCGTTATGAAATCGCGCCGGAGTTGGAGCCGCCGCAAGTGGGCCTGCCGGTGGCGCAGGGCGCGGTGGCGCCGTTCGCTACCACGCATGTGTTGCGCGTGAAAGTAAGGCAGGAGGGCGTGTCGCGCGATTTTAAAATGCCGGTGCCGGTGACGGTGGAATACGCCGATGGCACAAGCGCAACGCAGCGCGTGTGGGTAACGCATGCGGGCGGCGAAATCGAATGGCCGCTGCGTTCTTCCAAGGTGCTCAACGTGTGGTGCAATCGCGGCAATGCCGTGCTGGCGCGCGTCAGGCACGAAGAGGAAAATTGAGCAAAAAAGTTTTAAACATCGCCGCACGCTTCGCCGTCTTAGCCATACGCCCAGAGTCCAAAAAATTTAACCTAGCCGGAGAGCGAATTTGTTATGCAAACCACGGCGAGCTCGTACCCTGCGCTTGCGCCAGACTCCTTTTCGACCGCGACACCGTTACACCTGGAAAACTACCTCGAGCATTTGCCGATTCAGCGCATGGGCAAGCAACTGCATTTGCCGGTGGCGCGCGTGGCATGGATCGGCACGCAGTATCGCATGGTTTATGCGTTCACGGAGGTGCAGCGCCACCTTTTGGATTTCGGGCTGGACGAGCTGGCCGAGCGTCTCGATCCCGTGCAATTTTTTCGCATTCATCGTTCGGCCATCGTGAACTTGCGCAAGATCGCGAAGCTGGGGAATCTCAGCGACGGCCGCTGCAAATTGACGATGCAAGATCACACGAGCAGCGAAATCATGGTGAGCCGCTATCGTGCGATGGAATTTAAGAAGGCGTTCAAGCAATGCGCGCGGTTGCGCGAGGACGATTCGTTTTCATGTTGACCGCCTGCTTTATTTTTGCCGTGTTTGATTATCCCACCGCATGCTCATAACGAGCGCGCAGTATCATTTCAATCTTCTAGCCTCCCTCACACCTTCAGTTACGGCGCCGTTTGCTCTCCTCGTCTTTCGGGAAGAGCCGTTCCTCGCACTTGCGGCCCTTCTCAAGAATTTGCTGTGTCTCCAGCGCCGGGGAAGTCTCTTTCAGAATGACGGCCGTGAGCCTTGCAGGAATCGCAAACCCATTGCTGCGCGATCAGAAAAGATGCGCGCGCGGCAATGTTGTTTTTCGCGCGCGCGCGTGTTATATTCGCGCTTCGAAAACTTGCGGCTTTCATCAAACTTTTGCGGCTTATGATTCACATTCAAAATCTTAAAAAGCAATTTAGCACGCGCCTCATCTTTGCCGAGGCCTCGGCGCATATTCCACCGCATACGCGCGTGGGATTGGTCGGCCCGAACGGATCGGGCAAGACCACTCTCATGCGCATGTTGATGGGCCAAGACGAGCCGGACTCCGGCAGCTTGGTGCTCACCAAGGGCGCGCGGCTCGGCTATTTGAAACAAGAGGTGTGGGATCATCCCGAGCGCAGCATCATCACCGAAACGCTCTCCGGCTTTCCTGAGGTGCAAGCGTTAGAGCAAGGCCTGATGCAGTTGGAAAAAGAACTGGCGGAGCAACACGAAGATTCGCTCTTGGCGCGCTATGGGGAAATGCGGGAAAAATTCGAGGCGCTCGGCGGCTATCGGCTTGAGCACGAAGCGCGCGCGATTCTCACCGGCATCGGTTTTAAACCCGAGCAGCACTTTCTGCCGTTGCGCACGCTGTCGGGCGGCTGGATGATGCGCGTGGCTTTGGCAAAGTTGCTGTTGAGCAAACCCGACGTGCTTCTGCTCGACGAGCCGACGAATCATCTCGATCTCGATTCCATCGTCTGGCTGGAAGGTTTTCTGCTCGATTATCCGGGCACGATCGTGCTGACGACGCACGATCAGGTTTTCATGCAGCGCGTGGCCGAGCGCATCATTGAAATCAGTTTGCACAAGCTGCATACTTACGTCGGTGATTTTGAATCATACGCCGAACAAAAGGCGGCGCGGCGCGCGTTGTTGGAGGCGCAGTTTAAAAATCAACAAAAGAAGCTCGAACAGACGGAGCGCTTCATCGAGCGCTTTCGCTATAAAGCCACCAAAGCCCGGCAAGTGCAGAGCCGGATCAAGCAGCTTGAAAAGATCGAGCGCGTGAACGTGGAAAACGACGCCGCGCGCGCGATGAAGTTTCGCCTACCGCAGCCGCCGCGCTCCGGCTTGGAAGTGACGCAACTGCGGCAAGTGGAGAAGCGTTACGGCGCGAACGTGGTTTATACGCAGCTCGATTTCACCGTGACGCGCGGCGAAAAAATCGCCCTCGTCGGGCCGAATGGCGCGGGCAAATCAACGCTGCTCAAAATGATTGCCGGCGTCTTAAACTACGAAGCCGGCGTGATGCACTATGGCCATGAGGTAACGCTGGAGTATTATGCGCAGCATCAGTTGGAGAATCTGAATCCCAACGCCACGGTTTTGGAGGAGATCACTTCGGTCACCGGGCATTTGTTGCCGCAACAGCGCCGCAATTTGTTGGGCGCTTTCCTGTTCAGCGGAGAAGACGTGCTGAAACCCATTGCCGTGCTTTCCGGCGGAGAAAAAGCGCGCGTGGCCCTGGCGAAACTGCTCGGCCGGCCGGTGAATTTTTTGGTGATGGATGAACCGACGAATCATCTCGATATTCTCGCGCGGCAAATATTGGAAGACGCGCTTGCGGATTACGCGGGCACGTTGCTGTTCATCTCCCATGATCGCGCGTTTATTAATGCCATTGCCAACAAAATCGTCGAGGTCAAGGATGGACGCTTGCGCGGTTATTTGGGTAACTACGACGAATATCTGTGGCAGAAAGAACAGGAGCGCACGGCGTTCGAAGCTCCGAAACCGGTTGCGCCTCCAGCCCCTAATCCCGCAGCTTCGCCTTCGGCGCACCTCCGCAAAGAAGACCGCCGCACGCGCGCGGAACGGAATCAAAAGAAATCGCAAGAACTCCGTCCGTTGAAACAACGCGTCGCCGTTTTAGAAAAGGAGATCGCCGCGCTTGAAAAGGAGAAGAGTGACTTGCTCTTCGTCCTCTGCGATCCCGCGGTGATTAGCGATGCCGCTCTCTATCCGCAAAAGCTCAAACGCCAGCGCGAGCTTGAAACAAATTTAGAAAAGAATGTGGAAGAATGGACGATGCTGAATGAGAAAATTGAGCGCGTCGAAGCGGAGTATAATTGAGTCCTGCATTAAGGCTGCGAGCAGGGCCTCGCTGCGGCAGCGGGGCGCAAAGGGGAAAGTCATTAGAGCGCCTTTAACAATGTCCGTGCGCATTCAATGTCTGTCCGATATATGCTCTTAAAAGAATCTTAATTTGTGCTTGACATTCTATGGTCGATTTCTATATTGCCGCGGCTTAAAAAAAATAGGGGGCGGTGGAAAAGATGTGGATAACTTTTATTTCGCGTGCTAACCGATGTGTAGCATCGTTTCTTCGTTTGATGCTCCTTTCACTTCGCATTTGATTCTCAGACTTTATTCCAAAATACGTTAAACATTTACAATTCCTTGTGTGTGTGTATTTATGCCGTGCCTCGCTGCGCGTAACTCTTGAAAATTTGAACGCTCTAAAGTTTTGCTAAACCTCATCTCTGTGGATAACATGTGAATATCTCAAAGAAAGCCTGCTTATGCTACAGTCTCCCGAGCTAACTTGGTCGAAATGTCTTTCAGTAATCAAAGACAATGTTACGGACAAAACCTTTCAGACCTGGTTTACAGGAACACACGGTCATCAAATTGAAGATCGCACGTTGACCGTAAAAATTCCAAATGGTTTTGCCTACCAATGGCTCGAAGGTCATTATCGCGAATTAATCAATAAAGCCGTGCTACAAGTGTTGGGCGATGATTATCGTGTCATCTATTCCGTGACCCCACAATCTGTAGATGAAAGTGCCTACGAGACTTCTCCTTCTACCCCAAGATACAAACAGGATCCCACCAGCCAGCTTAACCCGCATTATAGCTTTGATAATTTCATCGAAGGCGGAAGCAATCAATTTGCCAAAGCCGCCTCGCAAGCCGCGGCCGATGCTCCGGGCAAAACTTCTTTCAATCCTTTGGTGATTTACGGCGGCGTCGGTTTGGGCAAAACGCATTTAGCGCAAGCCATCGGAAATTTTTCTCTGGGCCGGCAATCCGTGCGCCGGGCGCTATATGTTTCGAGCGAACGCTTCACGAATGAGTTTATCGCCTCGATTCAAAATAATCGCACGACGGAGTTCAGCTCGAACTATCGCAATGTCGATCTGCTCTTAGTCGACGACATTCAATTCTTCACCAACAAAGAGCGAACCCAGGAAGAATTTTTTCATACCTTCAATACGCTTTATCAAAAAGGCAAACAGATCGTCTTGACTTCCGACCGGCCGCCGAAAGAGATCAACGGCATCGAAGAGCGCCTGCTCTCGCGCTTTCAATGGGGCTTGGTCGTCGATATCCAGCCCCCCGACCTTGAAACGCGGATCGCGATTTTACAGAAGAAGGCGGAGGAAAACGGGATTCAACTCAACAGCGAAGTATTCCAATTGATCGCGCATAACATCACCAGCAATATCCGCGAATTGGAAGGCTGCTTGATTCGATTGCTGGCGCACGCTTCCATGGAAAAGATGGATATTACTTTGGCGGTCGCGCGCCACGTGTTGAAAGACATGTTCATTCAAAAACATCGCAACCTGACCATCGAAGACATCCAAAAATGCGTTTGCGATTTCTACGGCTTTCCGGAAGACATGATCCGCGCCAAGACGCGCAAAAAAGAAATTGCGCTGGCGCGTCAAATCGCGATGCATATTGCCAAACGCATGACCAAACATTCTCTCAAGACGATCGGCTTGCACTTCGGAGGACGAGATCACACGACCGTGATTCATGCCATTGAAACCGTAGAGCAACTGATTTTGATCGACGGACAACTCAAATCCGAGCTTGAAGTAATCAAACAAAAACTAGAGTTAATTTAGTCGTGGATAACGTGTGAATTGCGGTGAATGAAATGTGTATAAGTCCGCGAGCGCTGCAAGAGCAACAGCAGTTCCGCAAGTATCAACAAGTTATTCACAGCCCATTAACATTTCAACTGCTCTTGCCGGCTGCCGCAAAAGGATCGAACTTCAGAGATCACAAGCAAAGTTTTAAGGCTTCGACGAGTAATCCACATATCCACAGGCCCTACTATGAAAATGTTCTTGAAATAGATATCTAAAAGAAGTACTTTAAACATATAAAGCATATCTTAAAAAAGAGCCTCCCATGAAATTTACGGTAACCAAGCAAACGCTTTACAACAGCTTGCAGCGCATGATGCCGGTGGTGCCCACCAAAACCACTATTCCCGTGCTCACCAACATTCTTTTTGAACTCAACAAGAATTCACTGCGGCTGACCGGGACAGATCTTGAAGTTTCAATCATCACCACGTTGGACGTTTTGGGGGAAGAAAACGGCAAAGCAGCGTTGCCAGCCAAAAAAATGTTTGACCTGATCCGAGAGTTGCCGGATACTCCGCTGGCGGTTACCTGCGATTCCTCTAATCGGCTCACGATTAAAACGGAAAAGGGTCTCTACAAAATTAGCGGCGAGAGCAGTGAAGAGTATCCGCACATTGCCACGGATGTGCATGAACGCAAGTTTTCGTACTCTGCCACGGGCTTCATCAAGCTCGTCGAAAAGACCATGTTCGCCGTGAGCACGGATGAGTTGCGCACCACGCTGATGGGCGTATTGCTCGATCTGCGCCCCAACGAAATGCGCATGGTGGCCACCGACGGCCATCGCTTGGCGAAAGTCGTGGATTCTAATTTTTCGTATAGCAGCGAGCCGGGCCAGGTCATCATGCCGGTGAAGGCGCTGCAGCTCTTGGGGCGCAATATTGATCAAGTCGATCAGATGGACATTGCCATCAGCAGAGATCACATCACCTTCATGCTCGGCGCAACGACGATCTATTCCAAAGTTATCAACGGGCATTACCCGTCCTACGAGCGTGTCATTCCCTCGGACAATAATCTCACCATGCAAGTCGAGCGCGACCTCGTGAGCGCGACCGTGCGCCGTTCCAGCATATTTGCCAACCAGCATACGCACCAAGTGCGCTGGCAATTAGCGCCCAATACTCTGACGCTCGTCGCGGAAGATTTGGAGAGCGGCGGAAATTCCAACGAGTCGATCGCGGTGGATTATGCCGGCGATGAATTTGAAATCGGCTATAACGCCAACTATGTTTTGGAAATTTTGCGCCACGTTGATACCGAGCAAGCCTTGTTTCGTTTGCGTGATGCCGGTAGCGCCGCGATTATTGAACCCTTGCCGCAACCGGAAGGGCTGCACTACATGATGCTGCTCATGCCGATCCGATTAAATGAATAGCCGCGGCAATGATTCTGCGAAGGATCAGTCTTCGAAACTTTCGGAACTACTCCGAATTGGAGCTGGGTCTCTCCGAAAGTTGTAATTTTTTTGTGGGAGATAATGCCCAAGGCAAAAGTAATCTATTGGAAGCCATACACGTGTTAGGATTGACGCGAGGTTTTCGCGCCATCGCCGATCGCGATTTGGTCAAGCTGGGAAGTTCGGGTTTTGAGATTTCCGGCGAGTTTGTTGATGAACTGCGAATACGGCATTTGACCACAGTTTGTTATGACCTGGAGCGCGGGAAAGAAGTGAGCTTGGATCGGAAGCGTTTGCCCGCAACGTCATGGGTTGGAAAATTTCCGCTGGTTCTGTTTTCGCCGGAATGTCACAAAATAACGAGCGGACCACCGGCGGAACGGAGACGTTTTGTTGACCTCCTGTTATGCCAAAGCGCGCCGGCTTATTTGGCCGACTTGTTGGAATACAATCGGGTTTTGCGACAGCGCAATGCGTTATTAGCGCAATCAGAATCGTTTGCCGCGGGTAATCTTACGGCATGGAGTCAAGCGCTGGCGGTTTTTGGTTGCCGAATCACTACGGCACGGCTCAAGTTCGTTAAAGAGTACGAACAAATTTTGTTGCAATCCTATCAATACATCTCCGGCTCTTCCCTGCCTTTTGCCTTAACCTATCGCAATCAGTTCCAATCGCGAGAGATTACGCCCGAGACGTTCCTGCAACTTCTGCAAGCCACGAGCAGGCATGAAGAGCGGAGAAGGCGCACGCAGGTGGGTCCGCATTTTGACGAGTTCACGTTTGAGATCGAGGGCAAGGATCTGCGCAAATACGGTTCGCGCGGCGAACAGAAAAGCGCGTTGGTGGCGTTGAAATTGGCGGAAACGGTTTATCTTGCTGCGCGCACGAACACGACGCCCATTATTCTGCTTGATGACCTGGCCTCGGAACTCGACGGTAATCGTCTGCGCAGCACGCGTGATTATTTTTATGGCAAAGGCCAGCTTTTGATCACCTCCACTTCGGAACTTTCGCAAAACTTTGCGCACCCGTTCCACAGTTATCGCGTCGTGAACGGCTCGCTGCAAGCAATGGTGAATTAACCATGGCGCGTACGATTGGAAATCTTCTCAATGATGTGCTCCAACAATACGGACTGACGCAACGCTTGAAAGAGTTTCAGGCGGTTGAGGCTTGGCCCGAGGTCGTGGGAGAGAATATTGCCAAGATTACACTAGCGCGCGAAGTGCGCGACGGGCGACTGTATGTGGAAGTATCCAGCACGGAGCGCGCCGGCAGTGCTTGGCGAAACGAGCTTTATTTTTTGAAAGCGGATATCATCGAAAAGCTGAACAAGAAAAGCGGTCAAAATATCATTCATGATATCATGTTCGTGTGAGGTGTCGTGATGGCAACAAAAACTTCTAAGAAGAAAATAACGTTCGCGGGTAAGGCGAAAACGAGCAATGGCAAAACCGCACCGCACGCGCCGGCGCAAAAGAACACTGCGCCCAACGTCAAAATAGAAAAATCATCTTCGAATGTCGTTACCAAGAAAGATCAGAAAACCATGGTCAAGGATAAAGAGAACGTTTTAGAAGTAGAAAAGCCCAAGGATGGCAAAGTCAATCTGAAAGACGCAACGCCCAAAGCCGCGTCTAACAGTGAAGAATATACTTCCGAAGCAATTACCGTCCTCAAGGGACTGGAAGCCGTGCAGCGCCGGCCCGCGATGTATATCGGCGATACTTCGGTAAAAGGTTTTCATCACCTCGCGTATGAAGTCATCGACAACTCGATTGACGAAGCGCTGGCGGGTCATTGCGACACGATTGACGTGCTGCTCAATGCCGACGGCAGTTGCACCGTGGAAGACAATGGCCGCGGCATTCCCGTTGACATGCACAAAGAAATGCAGCGCCCCGCGCTCGAAGTGGTGATGACGGTATTGCACGCCGGCGGCAAGTTTGATAAAAAATCTTATAAAGTCTCCGGCGGTTTGCACGGCGTCGGTGTTTCAGTCGTCAATGCGCTTTCGGAATGGTTGGATGTTTATGTCTCGCGCGACGGCAATCTCTATCACCAAAAGTACGAACGCGGCGCGCCGGTGACGGACGTCAAAATTATCGGCAAGCGCAAAGGCACGGGCACGAAAGTTACCTTCTTTCCGGATGGTGAAATTTTCGGAAAGACGAAATTCAACTTTGACATTCTCACTGAGCGCGTGCGCGAGCTCGCGTTTTTGAATAAGAATTTGAAGCTTTCCATCACCGATGAGCGCAGCGGCAAAGAGCACAAATTTCAATACAAAGGCGGCATCGCGCAATTTGTGCAATACATTGACGAAGCGCGCGAGCCAATCACGAACAAGCCGATCTATCTCGATGGCGAGCGCGAAGGTGTTCCCATTGAAATCGCGTTGCAGTATAACGACGGCTACAACGAGAATATCTTCACCTATGTCAACAACATTCACACCGTCGAAGGCGGCTCACATATGGTGGGCTTCAAAGCCGCGTTGACAAAGACCATCAACACCTATGCGACGAAAAACAATCTCATCAAAGAGAAAGACAATATTCAGCTCACGGGCGATGACGTGCGCGAAGGCTTGACCGCAGTCGTAAGCGTGAAAGTAGCGGAGCCGCAATTTGAAGGGCAAACAAAAACCAAACTAGGCAACAGTGAAATTCGCGGCATCGTCGAATCATTTTGTAATGAAGGCTTTGCCTCGCATTTTGAAAACTATCCCGCGGTGGCGCGGAAGATTGTTGAAAAATGCTTATTGGCCGCGCGTGCGCGCGATGCCGCACGCAAGGCCCGTGAACTGACGCGCAAAAAAGGCGGTTTGGACAGTAGTGGCCTGCCCGGCAAGCTTGCGGATTGTTCGATCACGGACCCCGAGCATTGCGAAATCTACATCGTCGAAGGGGACTCCGCCGGCGGCTCGGCGAAGCAAGGGCGTGATCGCAGCTTCCAGGCGATTCTGCCGATCAAAGGTAAGATACTCAACGTCGAAAAAGCTCGGCTCGATAAAATTTTGTCCAACGAAGAAATTCGCACGCTCGTAACCGCGTTAGGCACGGGCATTGGCAGTGATGATTTCGATCTTTCACGGCTGCGCTACGGCCGCGTGATTATCATGACCGATGCCGATGTGGACGGTTCGCATATTCGCACGCTGCTGCTCACCTTCTTTTTTCGCTATATGAGAGAGTTGATCGAGCAAAGCAAAATTTATATCGCACAGCCGCCGTTGTATCGCGTGTGGAAGAGCAAAGAAGAGTTTTATTGTTACGATGATGATGAAAAAGACGCCGCGCTCAAGCGCTTCGACAACAAAGACAACGTCAATGTGCAGCGCTACAAAGGTCTCGGAGAAATGAACCCCGAGCAATTGTGGAAGACCACGATGGACCCCGAGCAACGCACGATGAAGCTCGTCACGATCGAAGAAGGCTTTGAAGCAGACCTGCTCTTCTCCACGCTCATGGGCGACAAAGTCGAGCCGCGCCGCAAGTTCATCGAAGAGAACGCGAAGTACGTGAGGAATTTGGATGTGTGATATGAAGACGAAAGTTGAATCCCTGCGTGATGATGAATGCGTACGGTGTCGATAAAGTGCTATTATACTTTTTAAGTGATGTTAAAGAGGTGTTCCTGCATGCATAAGAAGCGCAAAAAGGTTGAAGCAAGTGGCTCCATTCAGGGGCCTCAACTTCCAAAGAATGCGTTATCGCGAATCACATTTGGTGATTCATTCGCAGAATATGACACTCTTCTTAAAAAGGACGCCGTATTTGTCACAACAAATGCGTTTGAGGCAGCAAAGGATCACTCACGAAATAAATGCTTCTTTATCGGGCGACGTGGTACAGGCGAAACAGCAATCACAATACAATTACAGAAAGAAGTTGGGCACACTATTCAAATCTTTCCAGAGGTTTTTGGGCCTCTCAATTCAGAAATCGACCTTGAAGCTTTT
>CAYNDW010000091.1:0-1497 GCA_964395375.1 uncultured Cytophagia bacterium | reverse complement strand
ACAGAGAGCCACCAAAAACCGTTTAAGTCTGTGACGTCAGCCTTTGAATTGACCTTGCAGTTCGAACTGATCTATCATTTACTTCAGCGAGGAAAACTCTCAGCCAAGGATCTTCCTGATTTTGTCCAGCGTGAACTGAAGATTGAGGACAATCAAGACTTCGATCTTCGTACCGTTCGGTTCATTCAGCGGATACTCAGTCATTTGGATTCACGGCAAGACACTCATTGGTTAAAAGATATTAAGCGCCCCAAGGTTGTCGCACACGCAATAAATACGAATTGTGACGAGCAAGAAGGTAGCTATTCAATCGTAATTGACCGAATTGATGAATCTTGGGAGGGATCCGAAATCAACGTTCGTTTCTTGGCGGCTCTCATGCATGCTTGTGGTGAGATGACGACGCGTGTTTTTTTAGCACGAACACTCCTGTTCCTTCGCGAAAACGTTTTCGAACGAGTTCGAAAAACTGACTCAGAGTTTGCTAGAATCGAAACACGCGTTGTCGGACTTGACTGGACAGAGGAAAAGCTGGTGGAGTTTGTTGAGCGCCGACTAAACGAACCATTCAATTCTAAATGGCAGCTCGGTGGGCCAACCTGGAATATGTTCTTTGAAGCACCTGACAAAGCGAGACGTCTTGTTTTTGATTTTTGCCAAAATCGTCCACGAGATGTTCTCACTTACGTCAAATTTGCCATTGAAAACGGTGCTGCGAAAAATCATGACCGCATACAGATCGAAGACCTGTTGTTGGCTCGGAAGCGATTTTCTGATAGTAGGCTGAAGGATCTGGGAGACGAATACGACGAAAACTATCCTCGTATTCAGTTGCTTCTCGAGAAGTTTTACGGTCTAGGCTGGCGTTTTACGAGACAAGGAATGGAGTCGTTAATACAGAAGCTTCTCGTAGATGCGGAGATTAAGACTCATTGTGCAAGATGGTTCTTTGCCAACGCTACTCCGGAGGCATTCGTCAATCTTCTATTCCAGATTGGATTTTTGGGAATTGTAGATACACGAGGGGAGGTATGTTTCAGGTCAGTCGGCCCGCAAACAACGTCGACACCTGCTATTTCCGGTGCAAATGACTTCGAAGTACATCCTATGTATCGCGATGCGCTGGATCTTCAAGACGTCGTTGTGAACACAAGTGTCAAAGAGCTTCAGCTAGGTAAAGCCGGACTGATTGAAGAGCTTCCTGATGGTCTTGCCTTATCATCTTATGTGGACAAACTTTCTGAGTTGGAGACTGATCTTGTGAGTATTCAGCAGGGGAGAGCTGATGCGGCTAGATTCGAAGAAGTAGTTGGCAATGTAGTACGGTTGTGCTTCTTTCGTTCACTTGGAAACGTAGAACCCAAAAGTCGAACATACGATGGACATGTGATTAGAGATTGGATAACTTCAAATCGAGGGCACGGGGGATTCTGGGAAATGGTTCGAATTCGCTGGGCGGCTACACAAGTTGTGTGGGAGTGCAAAAACTACGACGAA